>CAZKRS010000036.1:0-11030 GCA_964555265.1 uncultured bacterium
TTAAACGTCGATGGAATTAATCCTGAGCCGGGTCAAATCGTCGCGATGACCGAGTTTACGGCGGCGACCCTCGCGGCGTTTATAATTAAACACCGTAATTTTATCGCCGCGAAAATGCTCGTCAACGGTAGCCCGGATTTTAGCATCCTCGACAGTAGGCTGACCTACCAGGGTTTTATCCTCGTCGTTTACCAGCAAAACGTCATCTATTTCAATTTCTTCGCCCTCTTTTTGGGGCCGGCGAAAAACAGTGACTTCGGAATCAGGTTCAACTTTATACTGGTGACTTCCAAGTGAAAAAACTGCGTACATGGTAAAAACCTCCTTTAGATAGACAGAGAGTCTAACAAAAAGGTGAATGATGTCAACTTAGCTTTTATAATTTATACTGTTTTGTTTGAACTTGAAAAACTATTATTGAACCAGGGTGTTAGATTTAAATGTGGAAGGTAACCGGGAGACTGCTTTATATATCTGCTGTGTTAATTGTTTTCCAGGCGGCCGGATTCACGGGCGTATCTGCGGCGGAACTTGATTCTTCCCTTCATCTTGAACATGGCGACCAGATGAGCTGGAATGCCCGGGAAGGTGTGTTGAGTGCCCGGGGAGATGTTCAAGCCCGCTGGGGTTCCCGTCATATCAGTGCCGATCACGTATATTATCACGAACAGGATCAGACTTTAATAATCCGCGGTAACGCCCGGGTGCTGCTTGATGATGGCAGCCAGGTGGCGGGGGATTATATCCGGATGAATTTAGCCACGGACGAGATAGAGACCCGGGAGATAGCCGGCGAGTTTGAGCCCTGGTATCTGCGTTCTGCTGCGGTTGAGGGAACAATTGACACCCATCTGGTCGGCAGGTCTGCTTCCCTGACCACCTGTGAACTTGAAGATCCGCATTATGAAATCAGGGCCAGTGAGTTTCATCTTTATCCCGGGAACATGCTGGTTGGTTACAATGTTGTTGCCTGGTTCGGAAGAGTGCCGGCGATATACCTGCCCTGGATGGTGGTTGATTTAAAACACAGGTTTTCCCGCTGGAGTATCAGACCCGGATACAGTTCCGGCGACGGAATGATGCTGGACCTGGGATATCGATACCTGATGGATCGTGATGAACAGCCGGTGACCGGGACTATATACACCGATCTGCGGGAGTATACCGGCAAGGGTCTGGGAGCTGACGTGGAATATGACGAGGAGAACCAGCACGCCTATTTATATTATTTTCATTCCCGCCGCCGTCCTCTGGTTTATGATGAGGATGAGGAGGAAGAGGTCCGGGCGGATGAAAAACGTGACCTGTGGAAAATAAAGTCCACGTTGAACTATAAATTTGACGGTATACCCTGGCGGTTGCACGGGGAGGTGGACTGGGCCGATTACGCCCGGTTTAACCGGGAATTCCAGCGGACTCTTGCCACCCGGACCCAGGACGAAAGATTTATGAAAGGGTCACTTATCCGCCGTGACGACAGGTCGCTGTTCAGGGTGGAGGCGGAAAGGAAAGATCGTCTGCTGGCTGACAGAGAAGAATACAGCCAGGATGCGGGCCACCTGCCCCGGGTTCGCTACCAGCTGTTTCCTATCAATTTTAATTTTTTACCCCGGGGTTTTTATTACCGGTTCGAAGGGCGAGCAGAAAAGAAATATGAGCCGCTTTCAGGTGAAGATTCATTCCGTCCCTGGGATGCACGGGTAGAAAATTCATTGATCCGGTCGATTCCCTGGACCGGCAACTTCAGCCAGTCCTACCGGGTTGGTTACCAGCAAAGATATCGGGAAAGAGATGAGGAAGATAACAGCAAAAGCTCAGAATCCACCGGTGCCGTCTCCCTGAGAGTTCGGAACTCTTTTCGCCATTTGCCGGGGGTGAATTTTGATCTGACCTATAACCTTAAGGAACGGATTAACCGGCGGGATGAGGTTGAACTTGAGCTTTTAGGTCAAGACCTGGGGATGGAAAGTTCTGGTCGTAAGGAGCATAATTTGGATTTTTCATTAACCATGCAGCAGAAAGAAAGTTATGCTCATCTGCGGGGGGGATATGATCTGCGGCGGTTAAAATCGGGAGATATTTCCTCGGACAGCCGGGTTTACCCGCTCAGGTTGAACTTCAGTCTTCCGCTGAGCAGTTACTGGCAATGGAACCAGTTTGCCGCTTATAACTGGCAGGACAGTAAAATTGACCAGCTTAATACTGACTGGGAGTTCAGTATTTCCCGCCAGTTTCAGACCAGCTTGAGCTGGCATTATAACCGCCGTGAGGGTGATGATTTTTCCCGGTTGGGCCACGGATTTAACTGGACGCCTCGTCACGATAAATGGCGGTTTCGCAGTGATCTTGTTTATGATCTTGAAAAAGAACAGTTTGATGAAACCAGGCTCAAAGTTTACCGGCAGCTTCATTGCTGGGAAATGAGAGTTATGTACCGGGAGCTTAAAGACCGGGACCGGCAGGTCTGGCTGGCATTTAACCTTGTGGATTATCCTTCGCGGGCGCTTGGTTTCGAGAGAAACATTGGCCGGGATGGTTATGATTTAACAGAAGGAACCTGGGAAGAAATTGTTGAATAATTTCCGGTATCCTTCTATGATTGGTTAGTGACTGGCTGAACCGCCCCCGGGTATAAAGGGGATTTTTAAACAGAGTTTTGGTCATCGCCAAAATATGGCTCCAGCAGGTTAAAAAAAGGACGGAGGTTGCAGAATGATTTTTGGAAGTAAAGAAGCCGAGGTCAAGAAATCGATCCAGGCCCATCTTGATGCAGTGCAAGAATGTCTGGAAGTATTCGAGGATATGATGGTTGAATACCTGGATGAAAATGAAAAGTTCAAAGAAAGTTCTTTTAAAGTTCATGAAAAAGAGCATGCCGCCGATGAAATCCGCCGTGAAATTGAGATACAGATTTATGAAGGAGCATTTATGCCGCTGTTCCGGGGCGATTATATTACGCTGGTTGAATTAATTGACAAGGTGGCCAACCGGGCTGAGACTATAAGTGATTTTATTGCCCAGCAGAACCCCCGGGTTCCCGACCAGCTTGACGATAGATTCCGGGAACTTATTAAAAAAGTTCTGGAATGTTTTGAACCACTGGTGGGAGTTGTTGCCGCTCTAAATTCAGACTGGGAAGAGGCCGGCCGGCTGGCCCGCCAGGTGGAGGAACTTGAACAGGAGGCCGACCGGATCGAATGGCAGCTTATCAGTGATCTGTTTGAAATGGAAGAGATGGACCTGGCTGAAAAAATACAGGCCCGGGATTTGATTCAGCTTACGGCCGCCCTGGCCGATCGGATGGAAGATATTTCGGACCGTATTGATATAATGCTGGTCAAACGCCAGCTTTAACCCTCCTTTTTTACCGGCCTCTAATATGTAAAGAAATCAGCATGATCAGACCGGTTATACCGAAAAACAGGTTTGCCGACCAGGCGGCCAGGGAAGGGGAAAGCCAGCCGTTCATCGCCAGCGGTTCTCCGGCTGTGATTAACATGTAGTAAGTAAAGATAATCAGCAGGCTGAGAACAAAACCTATAGATTTTCCGCTCTGGCGGGCAAGCATCCCGAAAGGAGCACCGACAAGAATCAGGAAAAATGAGGCGAAAGGTATGGCGAGTGCCCGGTGGAAAATAATCGTATTTTTGCGGGTCTCTTCCAGTTGCCGGCGATATGCTCTTTCCAGGTTGGTATCTTCTTTTTGTATTCTTTGTTCCAGGCTATACAATTCTTCCCGTGAACCGGCCATCTTTTTGTAGAGGTAAGTCAGGGAAGCCGCATCTTCAATATCGACGGCCACCTCGGCGCTAAATTCGGCTGTTTGAAAAGGGAAAGTCTGGCGGCTGAATTGAATATTTCTGTATTCATCTTCTGTCTGCTGGTGAATTGTCCCCTCTTCCAGCAGGAGTATGTATTCGTTATCCGCTTCCTGGATCCACTGACCTCTCCGGGCATAAATCCTGAGTGGATATTCCCGGCTGCGATCCTCGAGAAACGGGTTTATCATAATGTCTCCCTCTATTTCTTCGGTGTAAATCGTATAAGGACCAAGAACCAAATCCCGGCCTGGTGATATAAGTTCGGGCGGGCGGGGCGTTTCCATCCGGGCAAGCTGCGCGGCCTGGAAATGAGCAAGAACGGGGAGACCGTATTCACGCAGCATCAGCAGCCCGGAAGTCAACAGTATCCCGGCGATTAACGGGGGGATTAAAAGGGAACGCAGTGAAACCCCGGAAGCGCGCATTATGGTTAACTCCATGTCTGCCGCCAGGCGGCCATAGGCCATTAACACTCCCATTAAAATGGCCATCGGAATGGTGAAATAGAACGTCTGGGGGATAGAAGCAACAAGAAACAAAAGCAGGGCCAGGGGGGAGAACCCCCGGGTGATTATTAAATCGGTAATATCAAAAAGCTGGTGAGAAATCAAAACCCCGGTAAATAGAGCCAGGCCGAGCAGGAAAGGGATAAAGAGCTCTTTCAGCAGATAGCGGTGAATTAACTTCAATTTATAACCAGCTCCGGAACGCCGTCCAGTATAAGTGTTGTTTTTATTTATTATCTCATGGAAATATTAAAAAGATAAAGATTGTCTTTCCGGCGTGGTTATGGTAAATTATTTTAGACGTTAACAGGACGGGTCAACAATATTCCGGTTTATAAACCAGTAAATCCAGCAGCCATTCAACGGACTATTCATTAGACTTTCATTCGAACTTTCCCGACCCATTAATTTAAATATTCCCGGGGGTTTTGTATATGAAGTTACTGCGTCTTATTTTACTTGCGCTACTTGCCGCCGGAATGCTTCTGCCGGTGATGGTTGAAGCGGAAAAAGAAGTTATTTCAGTCAGGGTAATATTTCCTGAAAAACAGCATACGGTGGCCACCACCGCCCGTACCGTGGAAGGATTTCTTGCCGAGCAGGGATTAAAACAGGATGATTTCGAGCGTGTTTTCCCCGCCCCTCAAGCCGGTATCTCCGCCGGTGCCCATATTTTCCTGTATCCTGCCGAAGCAAAGCAAGACCGGGGGAGCAGTGTTGAATATTCCACCCGGACAATCCAGACCAATGCTCTTCCGAGCGGTCATACTCTTGCAATTCGGGGCGGACGGTATGGTGAAAAATCTGGGGAACGGCTGAAAACTGAACCGGTCTCCAGGGTAGAACTGGAAGGACAGGCGGATTTTAAAGTTGACCAGCTCAGCCGGCTTCGCCAGCAGGGAAGTATGCGTTTGATGGCCACCGGTTACTCCACCCATCCCCTGGATACTGCTCCTTATGACGACGGTTATTCCGCCCTTGGACTGCCGGCAGGCTATGGGATTGCCGCTGTTGACCCCCGGGTTATTCCCCTGGGGACTTTGTTGTATGTGGAAGGTTACGGTTATGCTATCGCTGCCGACGTGGGGTCGGCCATAAAAGGGGAAAAAATTGATTTATGTTTTCCCAGCCGCCGGCAGGCGTTACTGTTTGGGCGCCAGTATACCACCGTTCATATCCTCGGATAAAACGAAAAAAATTCAACTCTCCGAAAATAAAGAAATTCAAGGTTGACGCGGGTGCTGGGGGGAAGGTAACCCCCGGGGCCGTGGCCTCATTCTCGCCGGCAATCTGTTGCCGGCTCTGAGGAACATGCTGCCTGAAGTCCGTCCGGGACTTCAGCCCGGCAGCCTGTTGAAACCGGCCAGACCCCGGTGGTTACCTTCCTCGCCGGTTAAGAGAGTCGTGTGGTTTTATAGTGGGTCCTGGGGGGAAGGGAATCCCCGGGGCCGTGTCCTCATTCTCGCCGGCAGTCTGTTGCCGGCTCTGAGGGAGATGCTGCCTGAAGTCCGTCCGGGACTTCAGGCCGGCAGCCTGTTGAAACCGGCCAGACCCCGGTAGTTACCTTATTTGTCCCGCACCGGTTAATGATGAAGGAGAGGGGCTGGTTTTCAGCTGTAGTACCGGGGAAAACATTTAAATGAAGAAGAGTATAAAGTTATCCGGAAATATTTGTTAAACTGTAACCAGGCCGGTTCGGTTGAGGGGGTTGTGGGGAAGATTTTAAAACTTGGATTATGATATTTTTATAAGGAGTTCGTGTTATGAACTGGTTGCGTGAGCAGATGAAGACTATTATATGGATGATAGTTGTTGCTTTTGTGGTGACTATTTTTGCCAGCTGGGGGATGGGAGGGCTCAGTGGTCCCCGGGAGGAGAATGTGGCCCGGGTGGACGGGGAAAAAATTACGAGAGCCGATTATCAGCAGCAGCTCAGCCGGCAGCAGGAATTATACCGGCAAAGGGAAGGGGGACCAATTGACAGCGAAACCATGCAGCAGCTGCGCCGGGAAGCTTTTGAAGAGCAGGTTAACCAGGTATTGCTTCGCCGTCTGCTCATGCGGGGGGGAGGAGAAGCCACCCGGGAGGAAGTACGGGAATGGTTAACCGCCCGGCCGGAATTCAGAGATGAAACCGGTCGTTTTGATCCCCGTCTTTACCAGAGATTTCTGGATTCAGTATCTCCGGCCCGCCAGCAGGAATTGATTGAAGGGGAAACCGAGCGGATTGAGACCCTCCGGGTTACCGGCTGGCTGGAAAACATGGTTGATTTCACTGATACGGAGGCCCGGCTTATGGCCGCCGATGCGACCGGTGAACTGGAGCTCCGGGGAGTTTTTATCAATCCTGAGAAATATGTTTCCCGGGAGGAAGTTGAGAGTTATTACGAGGCAAACCGGGAAGATTTTTCGGCGCCGCCCCGGGCGTATGTCCGCCAGCTCAAGCTGGAGACACCGGATGAAGAGGCCCCGGATTATCGTGAACAGCTTGAAGAGGTCAACCAGCTTTTGGAACAGATTCGTCGCCGGCATTCAATAGGGGATGATTTTGGTGAACTTGCCCGGAGTTTTTCGGCTGATACGGCCACCGCTCCCGACGGTGGTCTGCTGGGCTGGCTGACTCCCGACGAGCTGACCGACGAAGTACGGCGGGTGGTTTTCAGTCTTGAACCGGGAGAAATTAGTGAGCTGGTTCGCCAGGAAGACGGGTATTACCTTTTTTATCTCGAAGAGGCTGATTTTGACCGGCTTCTTCCCCTTGAAGAGGTTGAAATGGACATAAGATCTCGCCTGGTCGGAGAGGAGCAATGGGACCGGGCCGAGCAGGAGTCCGATACCCTTCATCAACTTGTTAAGGAAGCTGCAGACCCCGTGGCAGAGCTGGGGGCCCGGGCGACTGAATACCACGGCCTGGCAGCCGGCAGTGGTGGCGATTATGGCTGGGTTCCGGTTGAATTAATAGTTGACTCCCTGGTTGAAGAACCGGGCCGCTGGGAAGGGGAGCTGGCGGAAAACCGGCAAATACTGCCGGAGATAAGTTCGGTGTTGCGCCGGCTTGACCGGGATGAAATAAGTTCACCTTTCTGCAGCCGGTTTGGCTGTCACCTGCTTGCGGTGACCGATCGCCGTCCTGCGGACCTGGACCGGTTAACCGCCGAAGAGCTGGAAGAGATTGTCGGCAGGCTCCGGGAGGATAAAATACAAAGTTATTTTGACGTCTGGCTGTCCCGAAAGCGGGACCGTGCTGAAATAAAACTGGAAGTGTCCCCGGAACAGCTCGGGGATCCGTTAAGTTGATTTTATCCTGTTTGAGGCCCAAGAAAAATGGAATTGTCCGGGGTTAAAAAGTTATTTGACCGCTTCTTAAAATCAAAAAAATTAACCAGGGTTGCTGCGGTTTTAATTTTCGTGGTAATTCTGGCGCTGGGCGGACATTATTATCGAACTCAACCCCGGCTGACCATGCAGGTGGAAGCAAACGTTGTCGAGGGGTATAAGAATCAGCTTGAGGAGGATCCTTTCGACGGGGAACTGCTGCTGCGGGCCGCCAGGCATATATATCATTTCACCCGTGAAAAACTCCAGGGTCCCAACCGGTCGGAGGTTGACCGGGAAATGATTGAAGCGGCCCTGGGTTATTACCGGCGCCTGGCGGGGAACCCGGACTGGCATCTCCGGGTGAAAGATTATTTTTTCAGCGCTTATTTATATTATCAACTGGGCCGGCTATATGGTCCGGAGGTCAGGGGGGCTTATAATTCCCGGTCCCTGGAGCTGGCCCTGAAGGCCTATGAGAATGGGTTCCGGTCGCCTGAACTGATTGCTCTGCTGGCCAATCTTTATTTTGAAAGGAATGAATTTGAGACGGCAGTAAGTTATTATGAGACCCTGGGTAGAACAAATGACCCGGTGCTGCTGTTAAATAAAGCCCGGGCTTTGCTGGGGCGGGGCGAAAAAAATGACCTGCGGCGGGCTGATAATTTATTAGCCACCGCCCGGCAGGTTCTTGAGGCCCAGCAGGCTGAAAATGAAGATATTTATATAAATTTACGGCTTACACAGATAAGAACAGCAATCGCCAAGCGGGAGTTCAGCCGGGCTTTCCGGTTTTTCCAGTCGTATGAAGACTGGCGGGGTGACCCCCGTTTCCGGATACTGTATGCTGAATATTTACTCGCCCAGGGGCGAGAAGAGGAAGCAAAACGGATTTTATCTGAGCTTGCCGGTAAGGACGAACCTTACCCGGGAGCTGCTGAACTTTTGCAGAAAATCACATCATAAACTCCAGGAGTTGATTAATTTGTTTCAACCTGTTAATTATGTTTACAGTTTATTTTCCAACGACATGGGGATTGACCTGGGAACCGCCAATACACTTGTGTACGTAAAAGGTAAAGGGGTTGTCCTGCGTGAACCGTCCATTGTTGCTATTGATGATGATACCGATAAAGTGCTTGCCGTCGGAAACAAAGCCAAGAAAATGATTGGCCGGACCCCTGCTAAAATCAGGGCCCTGCGTCCCTTGAAAGACGGAGTTATTGCTGATTTTGCCGTTACGGAAAAGATGATCCGTTATTTTATTGATAAAGTTCATAACCGGAGAAAATTTGTCAGTCCCCGGATGGTGATTGGAGTTCCATACGGGGTGACCGAGGTGGAAAAACGGGCTGTAATGGAATCCGGTGAACACGCGGGAGCCCGGGAAATTCATATAATTGAAGAACCCCTGGCTGCAGCTATTGGAGCGGAGATGCCGGTATATGAACCGGCGGGAAATATGGTGGTTGATATTGGCGGAGGGACCACCGAGGTTGCTGTTATTTCGATGGGGGGGATGGTTGTCGCCCGCTCGGCCCGTGTGGGCGGTGATGAGATGGACGCCGCCATCAACAATTACTTGCGGGAAAACTACGGGTTGATGGTTGGAGATAGAACCAGCGAAGAAGTCAAAATGGAAATCGGTTCTGCTTTCCCGGCTAAAGAGTTTGATGAACTGGAATATGAAATCAGGGGTCGGGACCTGGAATCCGGACTTCCTAAAACTTTAACAATAACCGGGGAGGAAATCCGGGAGGCCTTGGAGGAACCGATTGATACTATAATAAGAAGTATTAAGTCCACCCTGGAAGAGACCCCGCCCGAGCTCTCGGCGGATATTACCGACCGGGGTATAGTCGTGGTCGGAGGAGGAGCTAAATTAAACGGGATTGACCGGTTAATAAGCAAACATACTTCCCTGCCGGTGACAGTCACCGAAGATCCCCTGACCTGCGTGGTCCGGGGGACGGGTCTTTACCTGCAGGAGATGAAACGGGTCCAGCAGGAAAACGAGCCCGGATAAAATTTTTAAATTTTCAGGATTAAGCCGGACCTGTCTCCGGCAATTTTTCACATGTCGGTGTAAATGGTGATGTCTCAAAAAACCTGGTTGTCATATCTTCTTTATTTTTTGCTCGTCGCCGGCCTGCTGATGTTTGAAACCGCCTGGGGAGTGGCGCCTCATCATTATTTCCAGCCGGCTGTCCGGTATATTTATGCCACCTATAATTTCACAATAGATACTGCAGACAGTCTGTATCAAAGTTTTGCGGACCGCCGTCTTCTGCTGGAAAAGCTGGATCGGTTTGAAGATTTAAAAACAGAATATCACCGTCTAAAAACAGACAAGAACCGCCTGCGGGCCGATAACAGGCGTCTGCGCCGTCAGCTTGACCTGCCGGCCCCCGGTTTCGGCCGTCTTGTGGCGGCGGAAGTTATTCAGAAAAATTTATCGGGATGGGAACAGGTTATCCGGTTGAACAAAGGATATAACTCCGGGCTGCAGGCCGGGGGCGCTGTTTTCAGAACCCGGGGAGACAGCTGGATTCTCCAGGGGAGAATCCATGGCGTAAATTCTACTACCAGCAAAGTAATTCTTTCCACCGATCCCCGGTTTAAGATTGGCGCAAAAATCGAAGGTATACCCGACCGGCAGTTTGTTCTCCAGGGGGAAGGACACAGGAAATTAAAAATAAGTAACTTCCCCGAGTATCTATCGCTTTCGTCCGGCCAGAAAGTTTATTCGGCTTCCGGAAGTTCTTTTGCCCCCTCCCGGCTATTAGTTGGATATGTTGAAGAAATAAAGTCGGTTTCTGATTTCCGTCCGGTGCGGGAAGTTCTGGTTACACCGGTTAAATACGAGCAGTTTCCGTCCCTGCTCTGGGTGCTGATAGACGATGTTTGAAACAGTTGTTCTTTTCCTGATCTACCTGGTCGACTGGCTGCTGGAATTTATTGGTCCGGGCGGTTATTTTCTGCTTTTGTTTCCCATGTTTTTGTATTTTCGCGATTATTCGGCTCCCGGAATATTACTGGGGGGACTTTTATCCGGTCTGCTTGCCGAAATGATCCGGGGTTATTTTGCCGGCAGTTTGCTGGTTGGTCTGGGGGTTGCTATATTTGTGGTTCAGCAAACAAAAACTTTTATCCAGTGGCAGCTTATTGTTATTAGAGCTCTTGGACTTCTGTTATTTTTAGCGCTGGTTTTCCTGGTTCGCGCGGTGGTTATATTTGCTATTGCCCGGGTCCTGGTCGGGCCCGATTTATCGGCGCTGCTGGTGACGTTTGCCGGGGCTGTATTAATTTTAATTGCAGCTAAATACTCCGGCCGTTCGGCATTTTTTGGAGCCGGCCGGTGACGCCCAAAAAAGATGAATCAAAAGTTG
>CAZKRS010000037.1:0-9483 GCA_964555265.1 uncultured bacterium
GATCTGACGGAAGAAAGACGCAAAGAACTGAGCGGGGTTGTCAAAGAATACGCCGAGGAAGCGAAAATAGAGCTGCGAAAAATCAGGCGGGAAGCCCGGGAAGAGGTTTCGCTTTACGAGGACGAAGGTGAGATTTCAGAGGACAATGCTCACCGGGCCCGGGAAAAAATCCAAGAAATTACAGACCAGCATGAAGATATGGTTGAGGAACTACTGGAAAAGAAAACCGATGAGATCATGTCTTTTTGACGATGGAGGAGCTGTCGCCGGAACTGCAGCAAAAGTTTAAACGTCTTGCCCGTGAAGGATCGGTACCCTGTCATATAGCTTTTATCATGGACGGCAACCGCCGCTGGGCGGAAAATAATAATTTGTCGCTGGAAGATGGACACCGGGAAGGTTCGGAGACAGCCCGGAAAATTGCAAGAGTATGCCGTGAAATTGAAGGGCTGGAATATTTGACTTTTTACGCCTTCAGTACTGAAAACTGGTCCCGTCCCGATTCCGAGGTTAATACCCTGTTTGATCTGCTCGACCAGTTTTTACAGGAACAACTTCCCCGTCTCCATGAACAGGAGGTCCAGTTTAACTGTATAGGCAACATTGAAGAATTGCCGGATTTTTTGCGGAACCGGCTTGCACGGGCCCGGGATAAGACAAGGGGGAACCGGGGATTAACGATTAATATGGCCCTGAATTACGGCGGGCGAGATGAACTTGTTCGAGCGGTTAAAAAAATAGCATATGGTGTTGAAACCGGTGAAATAGAAGCCGGACAAATCGATGAAGAACTTATCGATAGTTTTTTGGACACCGCCGGAATGCCGGCCCCGGATTTATTAATTCGTACCAGCGGGGAAAAGAGACTGTCTAACTTTCTCCTCTGGCAGCTTGCTTATACCGAGTTATATTTTACTGAACGGCTTTGGCCGGAGTTTGAAGAGCCGGATTTATTGGAAGCCATATCAGATTACCAGGGTCGAACCCGCAGGTATGGTGCCCGGTTAAGGAGTGAGACTACCCGATGAAAAGATTGCTCACCGGACTGCTGCTTGGGATTTTGACGTTTGGCTGTCTGTTTGCCGGCGGTCTGTGGTGGGCGGGATTTTTAATTGTGGTTCTTTGCATGGCCGCTTTGGAGTGGGCTCAACTGGGAGGTAGTTCCAGTTGGGGGGTTGTTTTGGTTGCGTTTTTAGGATTTGTTTTGATTGAAGCCGATCTGCTAATTTTTCTCCCTCTCCTGCTTTTTATTCCAATAATGGTTTTGCTGTTTTGTAATACGCCCGCGGCGGTCGATCAATTCACCTGGTCGGCTTCAGCTTTGTTCTGGCTAAGTTTCCCCGCTTATTTTTTGCTGGACCTCCGGCGGGGATTGGAAGTTTCAGCCAATGGTGCCTGGCTGGTCGGGTTGCTCATTGTGGCAACAATCTTTCAAAATTCGCTTGAGTATTATGTCGGTCTATTGCTGGGCAGCCGTGCAACATTCTTTAACAGGTTAAGTCCCAATAAATCGACAGCCGGTTACCTGGGCGGATTTATCGGAATAATTTTAGTTTTTCTGTTTTCTGTAATCATGGATATTTTTTCTTATGAACTGGCAATTCTCCTTATTCTTGGCCTGGGCACGGCCGGGCCCGCGGGTGATCTTTTGATGTCGGCATTCAAAAGAAAACAGAGCCTAAAGGACACGGGAAATTTATTGCCCGGCCACGGCGGCATACTTGATCGTATTGATAGTTTGCTTGCCAATACCGTGATATTTTATCTTATTTTAAATATTTCTAGATATTTAAGATGACCCGGCGGCTGGTTGTGCTTGGTTCCACCGGATCGATCGGAACCCAGTGTTTGGATGTAATTCGCAATCATCCCGGTGAATTTGAAGTGGTGGGTCTGAGTGCTCATTCTTCAACGGATCAATTAAAAAAACAGCAGCAGGAATTCAACCCGGAACTGGTGGGAGTCACGGATGAAACGGCGGCGGTTGAAGATTCCGGCTGGCTCAGGGGGCCGGAAACGCTGGAAGAAATAGTGGCTCTTGAACCGGATATGGTTGTTCTTTCGGTAGTGGGGTCGGCGGGGCTTAAACCCTGTCTTAAAGCGTTAAAAAACGGCTGCCGGGTGGCGCTGGCGAATAAAGAGGTCCTGGTGATGGCCGGTCAGCTGGTTAAAAAAGTTGAAAACAATAGTGCCGGGGAGATTATCCCCGTGGACAGTGAGCACAGCGCTTTGTATCAGATTTTAGAGGGGAAGGATTCATCACGGGTCAATAAAATGATTATTACCGCTTCCGGGGGACCTTTTCTTGACCGACCGGTTGAGGAGCTTTCCGAGATAACGGCCGAACAAGCGCTTGATCATCCCAACTGGGAGATGGGAGATAAAATTACCATAGATTCGGCAACGATGATGAACAAAGGACTGGAGATCATCGAAGCCTGCTATTTATTTGGTCTCGAGCCGGCAAAAGTGCAGGCTTTAATTCATCCCCAGTCGGCGGTTCACGGCCTGGTGGAGTATGTGGACAATTCGCTTTTTACCCACTGTGCCGTGCCTGATATGCGCCTGCCGATCCAGTATGCGCTTTTCTATCCGGAACGCCGACCGGCGGTGATTGAACCTTTACGGCTTGACATGGAATTTTCCTGGGATTTTGAACCGATTGATGTGGACCAGTTTCCGGCTTACCGCCTGGCCCGGGAAGCTCTTGAGAATGGTAAAACTTATCCGTCGGTCTTAAACGCTGCCAATGAAGTGGCGGTTCATGCTTTTCTGGAGGGAAAAATTAAATTCACGGATATTGCCCGAGTAGTTGAAAAAACTCTTGATAACCATGAGCCGGTTGAACCCGATACCCTGGAAAAAATTCTGCGGGTGGACAGAGAAGCCCGGAGGTTTGCCGGACAGAAAATTAAGAAAGTGAAAGGAGCTTAAAATGTTTGCCTGGTTACCTACAGTTCTTGGATTTATATTTGTTTTTGGAATAGTTGTTTTTGTGCATGAATTTGGACATTTTATTGTAGCCCGGCTGAATGATGTCCAGGTTGATGCTTTTGCCCTGGGGATGGGGCCCAAGCTACTTTCTTACCGGGGCGAGGAAACTGAATACCGGCTCTGTATAATACCCCTGGGGGGGTATGTGGAGCTTGCGGGGGAGGAACCGTGGGCGGAGACCGATAATCCGCGGGCGTTTGCCAACAAACCTGTTTTGCGGCGGATGACCGTACTGGTTGCGGGAGTAATTTGTAATATTTTGCTCGGGTTTTTTATTTATGTGGCCCTGGGAATTTTTGCCGGCGAAGTGGTGATGCCCGCCCGGGTCGGGTATGTTTCTGAAAATTTGCCCGCTTACGGTAAGCTGGAAATTGGGGATGAAATAGTTTCTATTAACAACCGGGAGGTAAATCGTTTCCGTGAGGTCCAGACAGTAAACGCTATTCTCGGCGAACGGACCCGAAAATTTGAAGTCCTGAGGGACGGGCAAAAAAAGATTGTTGAAATAGAGCCCCACTACCGGGAAGAGGCGGGAGTCATGGCATCACCCTATATTGTGGGGATTGCCCCCTATCAGCCGCCGGTTATCGGTCAACTGGAACCGGAAGGAAAATTTGCCAATAAAAATCTGGCGGCGGGGGATACGATAGCAACTGTTTCAGGACAAAAAGTTAAGTCCTGGCCCCATTTCCAGCAACTGCTGCAAGCCAGTGCAGATACGGCTATTGTAAGGGTATTTCGTAACGGGGAACAGTTTGAACTTGCTTTAAATCCCCCTTCAATTGAGAAAAAATTTAAAGAATGGCACCAACAGATGGGCTGGAAGTTAGGAGAAAAAGAACCGGTGATCAAATCGGTGGAGTCCGGCAAGGAGGCGGAAATTCTTGGTTTCCGTCCGGGCGATACTATTGTGCATGCTGGAGATACTCCGGTTAAAAGCGGCGAGCAGTTTCGGGAAATTATAAGTAACGCTGCGGGACCAATGTCGGTTTCTATTAAGCGCAATTCAGAAAGCCGTAAAATAACGATATCCCCCCCGGTTGCCGGGAGGTTATTCGGAGAATGGTTTGGGCAGCTGGGCGGGGGCCCGCCCGTGAATTACAAATATTATAATCTTGTGACCGTCTGGAATTATGCTTACCGGCAGACCCGCGAGGTAATTCGCCTGTTATTTCTGGCCCTCTGGGGGTTAATAACCGGTCAGCTATCGCCCCGGGCCATGGCCGGGCCGGTGGGGATTGTGATGGTTACCGGTGAGATAGCCCGGGTTGGTTTTACTTCGTTGCTTGGGTTTACCGCCTTTCTTTCCGTCAACCTGGGAATAATAAATCTTCTTCCCATACCCGTACTTGACGGGGGGCACGTTCTTATGTCGCTGCCGGAGCTTTTTACAGGCCGCCGGTTGCCCGAGAAGGCTTTTGAAATTGCCAATACAATTGGAATTGTTTTCTTGTTATCGTTGATGCTGCTGGTTACCTGGGTGGATTTGAGCCGGATAGGGATTTTTGAATATTTCTTCGGGTTATTTGGGATGAGCTGAAATGGAATCCAAAAACCGGCGGGAGAGCCGGGTTGTCGAAGTGGGGGGCGTTCCCGTGGGGGGAGAAAACCCGGTTGTGGTCCAATCGATGACCAGCACTCCGACAACAGATATCCGGGCAACGGTTGACCAGATCAGGCGGCTGGAAGAAAAAAATTGTGAACTTGTCCGGGTTGCAGTCCCTACCCGGCAAGCCGCCGGATGCCTGGGGAAAATTAAAAGAGAGATTAATATTCCGCTTATTGCCGATATCCATTTTGATCACCGGCTTGCTCTTGTGGCGCTGGAAGAAGGGGTGGACAAGATAAGGATTAACCCCGGAAACATTGGTGGCCGGGAGGAAGTGGAGGCGGTGGTTAAAGCCTGCCGGGAGAAGAAAATACCGATTCGTATCGGAGTAAACGCCGGTTCACTTTCCAACGAGAGATTGAAAAAACATGGTGGTCTAACAGCGGAAGCCCTGGTCGAAAGTGCTCTTGAGTATATAGAGTATCTTGAAGCCCAGGATTTTTACCGGATTATTGTTTCCCTGAAATCCAGCAGCGTTCCTCTGACGGTGAGAAGCTGCCGGTTGTTTGCCTCCCGCTCGGAGTATCCGCTCCACCTGGGGATAACCGAAGCGGGCGGATACCCCCGGGGAGCAATAAAAACCGCTGCAGGAATGGGAGCGCTGCTGCTCGACGGGATCGGGGCGACGATCCGGGTCTCGTTGACCGGGGATCCCTGCCGGGAGGTGGAAGTTGCTTACCAGGTCCTGCAGGATACGGGCCGGCGCCTGACCGAACCGGAGCTAATTACCTGTCCCACCTGCGGCCGGACTCACGTGGATCTTGAAGAAATAGCCGCCGAGGTGGAAAGAAGGCTGAAAAAGATCAGCTTCCCCATCCGGGTGGCTGTCATGGGCTGCGAGGTGAATGGTCCCGGGGAGGCCAGGGAAGCGGACGTGGGGATAGCCTGCAGCCCCGGGGGAGGATTGCTGTTTAAGGACGGGGAGGTTCTGGGCCGGGTTTCTGAGGAAGAAATGGTCGATGAACTTTTTAAAGAGATTGACGGGTATTAAGTGATTTGAGTGCCGCGGGATAATATTTAAATTTTTTGTTTATTTGTCGGATTTCTTACTAAAATTTTCTTCCATTTAATAGTACACTGTACACAACTATTTTGATCAGTCAGAAATCCCCGAGGAGGAAATCTTACCGTTATGTCAGTGACCAATTTATCCGAATATTATCTGCCCACCCGTAAGGAAGAACCGCGCGAAGCTGAAATTATATCTCATAAATTAATGCTCCGGGCGGGGTTGATACGCCGGTTAACCCGCGGCGTTTACAGTTATTTGCCCCTGGGCTGGCGGGTTTTGAAGAAAATCGAAGATATTGTCCGTGAAGAGATGGACCGGGCGGGAGCGATGGAAGTTTTAATGCCTATAATACAGCCCCGTGAGCTCTGGGAGAAGACCGGTCGCTGGGATGTTTACGGCCCGGAGATGCTCCGGTTGAAAGACCGGCACGAGGGAGAATACGGGCTTGGCCCCACCCATGAAGAAGTTATAACCGACCTGGTTGCCGACGAAGTTGATTCATACCGGGATTGCCCCCTTCTTTTTTACCAGATAGCCACCAAGTTCCGGGATGAAATCCGGCCCCGGTTCGGGATAATGAGGGGGCGGGAATTTAATATGAAAGACGCCTACAGTTTTGATGTGGATGAGGAGGCGGCCCGTGAAACTTACCGGCGGATGGAAGAGGCTTACTGCCGTATGTTTGATCGGATCGGCCTGGAATACCGGCAGGTTGAAGCAGATACCGGGGCAATCGGAGGGACGCTTTCCCATGAGTTTATGGTGCCCGCCGATAACGGCGAGGATGAAATATTAACCTGCGACAGCTGCGGGTATGCCGCTAACCGGGAACAGGCGGAAGGAAAAGTAGAGAAAGAGTTTCCGGAGGAAGATGAGAGTGAAAAAGAGCTTGAAAAATTTCCCACCCCGGGCGTGGAGACCATAGAAGATCTGCTTGAAATAGACGAAAATGCTCTCCCCGGGCGGCAGGTAAAAACCATGGTTATGCTGGTGGATGATATTCCCACCGCTCTGCTGCTGCCCGGAGATTATCAGCTCAATGAGACAAAACTTAGCCAGGTTGCCGGCGGACCGGTAGCGGAGATGTCTCCGGCCGAAATTGCTGCTGCCTTCGGGGCCCATCCCGGCAGCCTGGGAGCCGTCAATCTTGACCGGGCGAATGAAGAGGTGCGCGTCTGGGCTGATCCGGCTCTTAAGGGGCGTTATAATCTCTACACGGGAGCTAACGAGGACGGTTACCACTACCGGGGAGTCAGTCTCCGGAGAGATATTGAGGTTGACCGCTGGGTTCAGCTCCGGCTGATAAAACCGGCAGAAAAATGTGTGCAATGTGAAGGTAATCTTGAACAGCAGTCGGGGATTGAAATCGGACATATTTTTTACCTGGGAACAAAATACAGCGAAGCGCTGGAAGCAACCGTCCAGAAACCGGATGGTGTTATTGAACCGCTGGTAATGGGTTGCTACGGGATCGGGACCAGCCGGATTATTGGAGCGGCTATTGAACAGTCCCACGACGAGCAGGGAATAATATGGCCCCCGGCGATTGCCCCGTTTCACGTCTATCTTCTACCGGTGAATGTTGAAAATGAAGAGCAGATGGCGGCTGCCCGGAAGGTTGCCGCCGGGTTGGACAGCCGGGGTGTGGAGGTCCTGGTTGATGATCGAGATGAAAGCGTAGGCTATAAATTTAACGAATCGGAATTAATTGGTATCCCGGTGCGAATCACTTTCGGTCGTGATCTGAGCGACGGAAATGTGGAATTTTACAGCCGGTTGAACGGTAACCAGGAGATTATCCCGCTTGAGGGTTGCGTCGAGAAAGTGGTGGAGGAACTGGATCTAAATGGCTGATGTTTACCGGATTGAAATCAATACCGCCCGTCTTAAAAAAATACTGCAGTCTTTTGAAACTTCACCCGATGAAATAAAATTTCTTGATTCCATCGAAAGTATCCCGGTTATTGTTGATACGGAGTCCTCCAGCTGGAAATTTCAGTTTCCCCGAAATCCCGGCCCTCCGGAGCGGCTTAAAGAAAAACTGGAAGAAATTTTTCTTACCCGGGTTGATGATTTAAAATCAATAGAATTTGACCTGGTCGGAACCGGGAAAAAAATTGAAGGCTGGCTCGCGGAAAACTGGGACCGGGTGAAAGAAGAAGTGGCTTCAAATTCACCGGCGGCCCGTTCCGCTCTTGAATATGTTCGGATTAATTCTGGAAACGGCTGCTTGAAAATAGAACTGGCCAGCAGCAATTGTGTGACTCTATGCCGGGAGAAAGGGATAGATAAGCTGATTGAACGGCGTATCAAAAAAAATAGTTCTGTCTCGGTCCCCGTGCAGTTTGCCGTGGGAGATTTTAAAAAAGTTATTGAAGAAGATGCACGTTCGCTTGAGCGGAAGACGGAAGAAAAACTGCAAAAACGGCAGCAGCGGCAGAAACTCCGGATTGAGAAACAAAAATCAACCGTGTTGCTGGGAAAAAAAATCAAGAAAGAATCGGTAAAAATTGAGGATTTGCCCGCTCAAGAGGGGAAGAGTTTTACCGTGGAGGGAGAGGTTATTGAGTTTGAATTCAGGGTAACGGGCAAAAACAAGAAAAACCTGGCCAGCGGTATTATTACCGATAAAACCGATTCAATGGCTTTCAAAATATTTACCAAGGAAGATGAATCGCCCGTTGGAGATATATCCGGGGACTGGATCAAACTCTGCGGTCGTCTGAAAAGGGATAATTTTAGCCGGAACCGGGACCTGGTTATTTTTGCCCGTGATATTAACCGGATCCCCCCAAAAATACGTGAGGACGACGCCCCGGAAAAACGTCTCGAGCTGCACTGCCATACCAATATGAGCGGTCTTGATGGTTTGCCTGACGTGGAGGATGTCATTGAGAGGGCTGCATACTGGGACCAGCCGGCCGTGGCCATCTCCGACCACGGAGTTGTTCATTCTTTTCCGGAGGCGGCCGAGGCGGCTGAGGAATACGGAGTGAAAGTAATTTATGGGATGGAAGGGTATATGGTTGAGGACGCCCGGCCGCCGGTTTTAAATAATGACGAGCAAACGGCCGATAAAGACTTGACTTCCGATTATATAGTAATTGATTGTGAAACTACCGGTTTCAGTCCCTGCACCGCCGAGATATTTCATATCTGTGCGCTGCATGTGCGGGATGGGGAAATAATTGATGAATTTACCACTCCGGTCCGGGTGGAGGATATTACCGACTGGCTGCTGGAAAACAGCCCGCTCACCAGAGACGAACTGAACGAGGCCCCCGGACCCGCCGAAGCAATTGAAAATCTGGAAGAGTTCACCGGGGAACTCCCGGTTTTTATGTATGAAGCCGATTTTATGAGCCGGTTTTTAGAACTTGCGGGTTTTGAATTTTCCAGTCCCGTGGTCCACCTGAGGCGGCTGGTAGAAGAAATATGGCGTCCCGAAGAATCTCGACTCAATCACCTCTATGAGAAAAGGTTTGACAGCAAAGCAGTGCACAGGTTTGACGCTCCGGCAGACGCCCGCCGGGCGCTTGAAATATTGAACGAACTTCAGCCCGCCCTGCCCGAACCGTTAACTCCGGCATCGCTTTTGGAACTGCAGGATGAATCCGACCACCGGCGGCCTGCTTATCATATACTTGTTCTTGCCCGGAACCGAACCGGGCTGAAAAATTTATACCGGCTTGTCTCTAAAAGTCATATTGATCATTTTTATAAACAACCCCGGCTTCTCCGCAGTGAACTTGAAAAGAACCGCTCCGGACTTCTACTGGGCACGGCCTGTGAGAAGGGGGAAATTTACCAGAATCTTGTTCGGGGAGAGCCTGAAGAAGATTTAAAACAGCGGATGAAGTTTTATGAT
>CAZKRS010000037.1:9493-10993 GCA_964555265.1 uncultured bacterium
GTGGATAACAACCGTTTTATGGTGGCTAATGAAGATTACGGGGGAGTCGAAACCCGGGAAGATATCAAAAAATTAAACCGCCGGCTCTATGAACTGGCTCAGGATATCGACAAGCCGGTTGTGGCCACTTCCGACTCCCATTTTATAGATCCGGAGGACAAGGTTTACCGGGAAGTTCTGCAGACGGGCCAGGGGTTTAGCGATGCCGGAAAACAGCCCCCGGTTTATATGCGAACCACCGACGAGATGCTGGATGAATTCAGCTATCTTGGTGACGAGGAAGCGATAGAAGTTGTTATTAACAATCCCCGGGAGATTGCTTCCTTCTGCAAAAAAATCGACCCGATACCCGACGGGTTTTATCCGCCGGAAGTTCCGGGGGCCCGGGAAGAGTTCATGGAGACAACCGAAGAACGACTCCGGGAAAAATATGGTGAAGATCACCCGGGCGAACTTAAAAAAGTGTTTGCTAAAGAACGCGAAGCAATTATTGAAAACCAGTTTGCCAACCTTTATGTGATGGCCCGCCGGCTGGTTGATAAAAGCCACGAAGACGGTTACCTGGTTGGGTCCCGGGGCTCCGTCGGGTCCAGTTTCACAGCTTATTTGATGGGGATCACCGAAGTTAATCCCCTGCCCCCGCATTACCGGTGTGAAGAGTGCAGATATACCGAATTTCCTGATGTTGAGGGGATAGTAGGGGTGGACCTGGAAGAGAAAAATTGTCCGGAATGCAACCGCCAGCTTGTCAGGGATGGCTTTAATATTCCTTTTGAAGTATTTTGTGGTTTTGAGGGGGATAAAATTCCGGATATTGACCTTAATTTTTCAGGGGAATACCAGCAGGAGATGTTTAACTACGTGGTAGAACTTTTTGGTTCCGAGAACGTTTTCAGGGCGGGGACAATTACCACGGTTGCCCGGCAGACGGCAGCCGGTTTTGTAAACGGATACCTGGAGGAAAAACTGGTCCGTCCCCGCCAGGCCGAAAAAAAACGTCTTATGCGGGGAGTTATGGGCATTAAACAGAACACTTCCCAGCACCCGGGAGGGATGATAGTTGTTCCCGAGAATCATTCTATTTATGAATTTACTCCCATCAACTACCCTGCTAACGACCGTGATTCCGAGTTTTTAACCACTCATTTTGATTATCATGCCATGGAAGATCAGCTGGTTAAGCTGGATATTTTAGGCCATGATAATCCTACTCAGCTGAGGTATCTGGAGGATATTACCGGCGTTAATCCCGAACAGATTTCCCTGGATGATCCGGAAACCATGCGCCTGTTTTCCGATATTTCTGTGCTTGGGATTGATGAAGATGAATTGGATATGGACACAGGAGTGCTGGGGGTTCCCGAGTTTGGAACCAGTTTTGTCCGGGGGATGGTCGAGGAGACCCGGCCGAAAAATTTTGCCGACCTGCTGCGAATAAGCGGCCTGTCTCATGGAGAGAACGTCTGGTTGGGAAATGCCCGCAACCTGGTCAAGCAGGGG
>CAZKRS010000038.1:0-10983 GCA_964555265.1 uncultured bacterium
TTTTTCTTCAAGCAACTTTTTTTCAAGGGGCGAGCTGTCAATCCAGAGTGGATTCTCCGGTTTGGTTTCCTCAATTTTATCCTGGCCTTTGCTGCCGGCCAGGCAGTGGGTGGGGAATGTATTTTCAAAATCTGGATCGTCGGTTATTTCTTCATCGGTCGGCTCGTGGTAATCAACGCTTCCCAGGATCGGGATTGACTGCTTACGGGCAAAATCCAGCAGCTTGCCCAGGTTATCCTTGATTTCATCCGCACCCTCGACAGTTAGGTTTCCATCCGGCTCAATAAAATCAACCTGGGTATCAACATCCCAGAAAATAGTATCCACGGTTATGACCTCCTTTGTTCTTTCAACCAGTTTTCGAACATTTTTATTTCATCTTCATAGGTTATTTTATCCCTGGCTTTGCCTGTTTCAAGCCAGCAGAAGTCCTGGTGTTCGGCGGAGAGAGTAACGTTTTTTTCTTCCACCTCAGCGGCGTAAAAAATAACTTCTTTATATCTTTTTTCTCCTTCCCAGCTGTAATAATAGTCTATTTTATCTTTGAAATCATGATGAATATTGCAGACCTGGAGATCTGTCTCTTCTTTCAGTTCCCGCCGGGCGGCCTGGAGGGGTGTTTCACCCTCTTCGACGTGTCCCTTCGGGAACCCCCAGTGACCCTGGGGGTAATGAAGAAGCAAATAGATAGTGTTGTTGTTTTCGGTGAACCGGAAGGGAATAATTCCGGCGGAAAGTTCTTTTTTCACGTCTAACTTACTCCCCGTTTGTTTGTATGATTTTGCGGGCGGCCAGGGATTTAAACAGCAGGCGCCGGAGGCGGGGATGGGAACGGAAGCGAGCGTAAGCGGCAATTTCTCCGCTGAACTGTTTGAATTGAGTCATAAGCCCTTCGTTCGAATTATCGTCGTTCAGCAGGCGGGTTGTCAAATCCTTCAATTTTTCCATTTTTTCCCGGCAAAAATTCCGGGGCAATTCAACATCAGTATAAGGAGGAGAAAACGGATCGTCAGCGGGCCGGGGAGGAACGCCGGGACGGGTTTCTCCAAATTTGTAGGATAATTTCTCCAGCTGACGGGGGTCGGGTTGGCCCGCAGCCGCTTCCCCGGCAACATAAATCCGGCCGTGGACAGTGGAAGCCTCCTCACCGGTCTTAAACCCCCAGTCGCCCCGCCAGAGGCGAGGGGTGGATTTGTATTTAACAGCAGTACTGTTTTTATTGGAATAATACGGAAGTTCGAGCCGGCGGCAGAGAAGGCCGCTTGCGGCCGAATCAACCCCGGGAAGCAAAAGACCGTTATTGACCAGGTCTGCTCCGGCGGGAGCGGTAAGGAAAAGAATCCTGGTTCCGATAATTTTGTACTGACTGTTTTTTTCAACGAGCAGATAAAGACCTTCGGCGGATATATGGAGATCGACCGGTTTTCCGCCGTAAAACCCGGTTTCGGCGCCTATTTTTTCCTGCAAATTTTCAAATTTATCAATTAGATTTTGGCTGCCGCCCGGAAAATAATCGGGGCAAGTCCGGGCGAGATATCTTAAATTGTCCAGTTCCTTCGCCCGGGGGGGAGAACCTATTACAGCCAGTTTTTTTCCATAAACAGGCAGTAATTTTTCGGCCAGGAGAGTTCCAAAAAGATCCGTTCCCAGGACGGCCAGGGAGAGGGTTTTATCCATTGTTATTTTCCTTCCGTCAGTTCTATCATTTTGTTCAGGGCTTTCAAAGCCGCCGTCGAGACTTTTTTGTCGACCGTGATGACATTTCGGGGTTTACCGGCCTCGATTTGGTCAAGCATCCAGAGCAGGTGGGCGGGAGTTATCTGGGCCATTGCATAGCAGGTGTTGCGGCCGGGTTCGCCCAGGTGGTATATATCTTTATCTGGATATTCGTCCTGGAGGTGGTAAATGAGGTTGGTTTCGGTGCCGATTGCCCAGCTTGAACCAGTTTCCGCGCTGCTGACGGCGTCTATTATCTGCCCGGTGCTGCCCGACAGGTCGGCCAGTTTTACCACCGACCGTCGACACTCGGGGTGGACCATGACAGTGACCTCCGGGTCTTTATTGCGGATTTTGCGCACATCTTCCGGCTTGAAACGCTGGTGGACCTGGCAGTTGCCGGCCCAGAGGATAACCCGGGCAGGGGCCAGTTCTTCCTCCGCCAGCCCCCCATTTTTTTCAGCCCAGGGATTCCAGATCGCGAGTTCTTGTTCGGAAAGCCCCAGCTCGCGGGCGGTATTGCGCCCCAGGTGTTCATCCGGAAAGAAGAAAACTCGGCCATTCTCTTCAAGAGCCCATTCAAACGTGGTTGAAGCGTTGGAACTGGTGCAAACAGCCCCGCTGTTTTTACCACAGAAAGCTTTCAGATCGGCGTAGGAGTTCATATAGGTGATCGGGGTCACATCCCGGAGGTCAAAAAAATTACCCAGGGACTGCCAGGCTGATTTCACCTGGACCAGTTCGGCCATCCCGGCCATCGGGCAGGCTGCTTCCAGGGCGGGGACTATGACCTGCTGGCTGTCCGAGGTGAGGATATCGGCGCTTTCGGCCATAAAAGTTACTCCGCAGAAAATTATATAAGAAGCTTCTGCCATGGAAGCGGCTATTTTGGCCAGTTTGTAGGAATCGCCGGTATGCTCGCAGAAGGATAAAACTTCGGCCGACTGGTAATTATGGCCGAGCAAAACGAGATCATCGCCCAGCTTCTTTTGGATTTCGTTGATCTGTTTTGCAATCTGCCCGGAGGCAAGCGTTTCGTAACGGTCCGGGAGTTTCTGGAGCCGGTCTGCATATTTAAATATATTTAGTTTTTCAGTTGACATGAAATTAACCCGCCATTTAAAAATATTGTTTAACTGATTCAGGACTGTATATTTTATCTAATCCCCCCGTGACAATGAAGAAATAGTTCCCCGGATAATTTAGTCAAAATTTTCATAATTTTGCTATACTTATATTTGAAAATTGCCGGATAGAAAACTGGAGATGGTGTGAACAAAAAATATAGGGGAGTTTTACAGTTATGAGTGATTTAAGCCGGGGAATTATACTGGCCGCCGGGGAAGGGACGCGTATGAATTCAAAACTGCCCAAGGTCTGCCACCGTTGTTTTGGGGAACCGCTGATTACGCATGTTGTGCGGGGAGTCAAGAAGGCGGGAGTGGAAGATATAGTGGCGGTTGTCGGTGCGGGAAAAAAACAGGTCGAAAATAACCTGCCGGCTGGTGTAAAAACGGTTGAACAGGTTGAGCAGAAGGGAACGGGCGATGCTGTTCAAGTTGCAGTTGAGGAAAGTGAAATTGAGGCTGAAGATTCGGTATTAGTGACCTGCGGTGATATTCCCGGCGTGCGGCCCGAAACTTATGAAAAAGTTCTCGATCAGCTGGATGAAGGAGAGGCGGATCTGGTTCTGCTTGGTGTTGAACGGGAGGATCCCCGGGGTTACGGCCGGGTGGTAACTTCCGGTAAAAACCGGGTAAAGAAGATAGTGGAACAGAAAGATGCCACTGACGGAGAAAAGAAAATCAAACTCGTAAACACGGGAATCATGGCCGGGAAGGCGAAGACCTTTAGCCGGCATTTGTCGGGGCTCTCGGCAGATAATGCCGCCGGCGAATTTTATTTAACGGATATTATTGAACTTATTGTGAAGGCGGGGGGCAGTGTGGGCCTGGTGAAGGCCCCGGATTCCTGGCAGGTGTCGGGTATCAACACCCGTCGCCGGCTGGTTGAGTTTGAGCGGGAGGGATACCGGCGGAAACTACGCCGGCTGAGCGAACGCAATATTACCGTCCATGATCCGGAGAGAATAAAAATCGGTCCCTGGGTTAAAATAGAGGGGGATGTTGTTCTTGAAGGAGACCTGAGAATAAGCGGCGAAACTGAAGTGGGAGAGGGCAGCGTTATCACCGGAAGCAGCGTGATCAAAGATTCGTCGATTGGACCGGGCAATTTTATCCGGTATTCATATATTGACAGCGTGCAGACGGGCCGGTCGGTTCAGATCGGCCCCTACTGTCACCTGCGTCCGGGAACTGCCGTTGAGGATGATGTCCGGCTTGGTAATTTTGTCGAGGTTAAAAACAGCCATGTGAAATCCGATACCAATATAGCCCATCTCAGTTACGTTGGCGATGCCGAGGTGGGACAGAACGTTAACGTCGGTGCCGGGACCATCACCTGCAATTACGACGGTTATGAGAAACACCGGACGGTGATTGGGGACAATGTTTTTGTGGGCAGCAATTGCGAGTTGGTAGCGCCGGTCAAAGTAGGGTCGGGAGCGATGCTCGGTGCGGGGACCACCGTTACCGAGACTGTTCCCCCGAATGCCCTGGCGATTTCCCGGACGCCCCAGGAAAACAGGGAAAACTGGGTTAAAGAGACCTGGAAACCAAGAAAAGAAGAGGAGAATGATCAAGATGAGCAGGTTTAGAGATTTCAGGATATACTCGGGCAATGCAAATCCGGCTCTTGCGGCGGATATAGCCGGGAGGCTTGATGACGAGCTGGGGGAGCTTCGAGTGGACAGGTTTGCCGACGGTGAGATCAGGACGCAGTTTACACAGACGGTTCGAGGGATGGACGTATTTTTAGTCCAGCCGACCTGCCGGCCGGTCAATGAGAACCTGATGGAGCTGCTGTTGATGATAGATGCGGCCCACCGGGCTTCGGCCGCCCGGGTGACGGCAATTATTCCTTATTTTGGTTATGCACGCCAGGACCGGAAAGACCGGCCCCGGGTACCCATTTCGGCAAAACTGGTCGCCAACCTGGTGGAAAAAGCGGGAGCCGACCGGGTGTTAACGATGCATCTACATGCCGACCAGATCCAGGGTTTTTTTGATATTCCGGTTGATCACCTCTATTCGGCACCGGTAATTATTGATCACCTGACAGAATGTTATCCGGAAAACGGATCGGTTATTGTCAGTCCGGACGCCGGGGCCGCCAACCGTTCAAGAGCGCTGGCCAAACGGCTTAATTTTGACCTGGCAATTATTGACAAAAGAAGACCCGAACCCAACCTTTCGGAAGTGGTTAATATCATCGGGGAGGTAGAGGGCCAAAACTGTATCCTGGTTGATGACATGATAGATACCGGCGGCACGTTGTGCACGGCCGCCGACGCACTGGAGGCGGCGGGAGCTAATTCTGTTGTCGCCGTCGCCACTCATCCGGTTTTTTCCGGTCCGGCCCTCGAGCGTATCAATAATTCGGAGCTTGAGTCTGTCTATGTCTGCGACACGATTCCCCTGGAAGAAGAGGCGGACGAAAATGGAAAGATTGAAATATTATCCACCGGAGAGATGTTTGCCAAAGCCGTCCGCTGTATCCACGAGGAACAGAGTATTAAACGCCTTTTTGTATAGAGGCAAACAATATTCAGGTCAGGGTTAAACTGCCGGCCAATTGATGGTATAATAACCAGTTTATAAAACAGAGTTTAAATTCTGCAGGAGGTAAAAAGATGGAACTGAGTATAGAAGCTGAAAAACGGGAAACAACAGGTAAATCAAAAAACAGGAAACTGCGGGAGGCGGGGAAAGTTCCGGCTGTTCTATATGGTCGTGACGTGGAGAATTTAGACCTCCAGATCAACCGCCGGGATATTCGTTCCCTGCTTAAAAAAGGAGCGCTCAAGAATGTTCTCGTGGACCTTGAACTTTCGGACGAGGAAAAGGCCCGGCCCGTGCTGATAAAAGATGCCGATATTCATCCGGTGGAAAGTGAACTTCTTCACGTTGATTTTCACCAGGTAAGTCCGGAAGACGAAGTCCAGGTTGAGGTTCCGATTGAACTGGTTGGAGAAAGCGTGGGGGTTGAGCAGGAGGATGGAATTATTGACCAGCCACTCCGCTCGCTGGAGGTATCCTGTAAAGCCAGCAATATTCCCGGAACGATCGACGTGGATATTACAGAGATGGAGATAGGAGATGTCATCTTCGTGGAAGAGATCCAGGTTGACCCGGGAGTGGAAATATTAACCCGTGAATCACGAACGGTGGTAAGTATTCAACCGCCGGAAGAGTTTGACGTGGAAGTTACTCCGGCCGCCGGAGTGGCTACCGTTGAAGAAACCGTCGAAGAAGCAATGGAGAAGGTAGCCGAGGGCGAGGAGGTTCCCGAAGGCGAAGAGGTCCCCGAGGGTGAAGAACCGGTGGAGGGTGAGGAAGTTGCCGAAGAGGAAGAAGAAGTCGAAGAAGAAGGCGGTTAAACCACTCGATGCCGGCAATTCGGTGCGTCGTGGGGCTGGGGAATCCCGGCGCCAGGTATAAAAACACCTACCATAATCTTGGATTCTGGGCCGTGGATAGTTTATGTTCCCACCACGAATGCAAGCTTATATCCAGCGATTCCGGTGAACTGTACAGCCTGAAGGACTCGCCGCCGGAATATGTCGGAAAACCCGGGCTATACGTTAACCGTTCCGGCGAGGTTATAAAAAAATGGGCCGCCCGGGAAGGAATTGAACCCGGTGAATTTTTAATAATTTACGATGATCTTGACCTTGAGGTAGGAAAGATAAGAATCCGCCCGGAAGGAAGCTCCGGGGGCCACAACGGCTTGCAGAATATAATTGATTGTCTGCAGACGGACCGGATACCCCGGCTGAGGATTGGTATTGGTCCCCTGCCCACAAACGCCAGCGGACGGGATTTCGTTTTATCGCCAGTAAATAAAGAAGAACGAAAAATTTATGCCCGGATAATGGGAAATATTCCGGACCTGGTCGAAGATATAACCACCGGTAAAATAGATTCGGCGATGGATTTATGGAACGGAGTGGATTTTAGTGAAAGATGAAATGGATGCGGTCCTGGCCGAACTGGAATCGCCGGATCCCCGGGAGGGTATTGAAACAGCCCGTGAATATTTGGAAGAAAAAGATCTTGCCCCCGCTGAAGAATCCACCTTAATATATGGGATAGCTGTTGGTTATTTCAAGCTGGGTTCCTACCAGAATACGGTCCGCTGGTTGAAAGAGACGGAGGATGACCGCCGCTGGCTTCTGGCCGGGTATGCTTACCGGGAGCTGGAGGAATTTAATAAATCGGCCGCGTCTTTTGAAAAAGCCTCAAAATTAATAGACGATCGCAGTTCGGAGGCTCGGATTCTCCAGGGGCAGGCCTTGATACTGGCCGGGGAAACGGCCCGGGCCCGGGAGATTTTTGATGAACTTATTGAAAATGAAGATAGCCTGGAAGCCGAAGCCCGGGCCGAGGTTCTGCTGGCCCGGGGGATGGTTGAAATGGAGGATGAAACCCCACGGGAAGCCCGGGAATGGTTTGACAGGATTATTCAGGAATATGAAGAAACCGGTTTTGCAGCCGAGTCAGCTTTTTATCTCACTCAGATTCATGAAAATCTTGGAAAAATAGATAAAGCTCTTGAATACGCCCGGTGGTTAAAGGATAATGGTGATGAAGGACAGTGGGGCGAAGTTGCCGCTCAATACCTGAAACGGTTGCACCAGCACAGGCGCAACCGGGAGGATAAAATGAGAGGCTATGAGTATTAATAACCGGAAGCTTATTTTTTGTCTGCTTGTTATATTTTTTCTAACAGGTTGTGCCGGAATTGAGCGCCGAAGTATTCCTGCCGACATACGTGATCTGGCCGTAGTTCCGTTTGACAATTCAAGCGCCGAACCGGGGCTGGAAAATATTCTTACCGATGAGATAATCCAGCAGTTCCTGGCCGAAGGGCAGCTTAACCTTGTCCAACCCGGGCAGGCGGATGTGATCCTGGAAGGCAGTATCGACCGCTACCGGCGCATACCGCTTATTTATGATGACCGGGACCGTGTCCAGCAATACCGGCTGCGGGTGGATATAAGTTTTCAGCTTATTGATCCCGACACGGAGCGGGCGTTGAGGAGTTTTAAAAACATCTACAGGCAGACAACTTATTCTGATCTTATTCCTCCCCGGGAAACCGAGTATGACGCCCAGGAAAGGGTCCTGTACCAGCTCTCCCGGGATGTTGTGACCAGCGTGGTTGAAGGCTGGCCGTATATGGCGGATTAGGAGAATAAAGATTGGGGAGGGTCGATAGTTAAAGGTCAATGGTCGCTGGTCGGGGGGGCGGGCTGAATTAAGACTCCGGGATCTTCCCGTGGTCAATTGGTAAAAGGAAAGTTGATATTTTACATTTGAAATAACTCAATCTCTTAATCTCTTAATATCTTAACCACAAAATAAAGCGGGGATTAATTTAAATCATGGGAATCGGGATGGCGTATGAACGGTGGCAGAAGAAATCTTTTGATGAGCTTGTCCCGGTGATCCTGGCCTGCGGACCTGAAGCTTCCCTGAAGAAAGAATTCCTGGAAGAACTTAAAGAGCAGTTTCCGGCTGAAGACCGGGAAGTGGTCTCGTTGTTTGCGGATGATACCACGCCCGCTGATTTTTTGCGGGAACTGCGTTCCCAGGGACTGTTTTCGGCCAGCAAATGGGTTGTCCTCAAACATCTTGAATACCGCAAAGGTTCCCAGAGTGAACTGAATAAATATTATGATGTTATTGAAGAATATATCCAGTCTCCCGAGCCGGATACTCTCCTTATTCTTGACGATGCCGACCATCCCTATACCTCCGGCCGCAAGACGGGCAGCCTGGCCCGGCTGGTTGAAGACAGCGGGGGTTGGACGGTAATATTCTGGGAGCTTTTTGATCGTTCGCTGCGCCGGCGGGTAAAAAATAAATTTCAGGAGGCGGAGATTGAAATTGAGCCCCCGGCGGTTCAGCTGCTGATGGAAAAAACACACGGTCAGCTCGAACAGCTGGAGATGGAAGCCGAAAAATTAATTCAGCTGGATAAAGAAAAGATAGAGCGGGATGATGTTGAAGAGATAGTCAGCCGCCAGTCGGCTCCCGATGCTTATGCTGAGTTCAAGAAGCATCTGGCGGAGGGCACGCTGGCCAGGGCACTGGAGGCACTGGATGAGTTAAAACGGGCCGGGGAGGCGCCAAACAAGATTTTCTATATTCTCTTTGAATATCTGCATACGCTGCGGCGACTCCGGAAGTTAACCCGGGGCAGGAAAAATCTTACCGAGGCCATGAAAGAGCTGGGGATTCCCACCTCGAAAGGGATAGTAAAGAAACACCGGCGGGCGCTGGAAAATATCAGTTACGAATTTCCCCGTGATTTTTACCGGGAAAGCTACCGGGCTGGCCGGGAGGTTAAATACCGCCCGGATCCGGCAAACTTTCTCTCCCTGGAAAAATACTTATTTAATGTCCTTCCCCGGATAAAAAGTTACTGAAACTCTTTTTTGACCCGGGAATGAAGCCGGGATTTTAACCTACCGCCTTTATTGCGATGGAATACACCTTTGGTTACCGCTTTATCGATCAGGCTGATCGCTTCCTGGAGGAGCTGCCGGACTTCTTCTTCCTCCTCACCGGCTTTCAGAGCGTCGGTAACTTTCTTGCGTGCGGTCTTCACACGGGTTTTCAGTTCTTTGTTGCGCTTCCGATTTCGTTCGTTTTGCCGCGCACGTTTGGCTGCTGAATCAGTAGTTGGCATGATGCCACCTCCTTTATTTTATGAACGGTATAGTTTATATAAAAAAAAGAAAAAATCAACGACGGGAGCGGGGGTTTCGTATTATTTATGAACCCGGGGGTAATTATATTTTTGCTGGCGCAGTGAGACGGATTAGTTGTGTAGATGGCTTAAATCCGTCATAATTTAGCTATGGGTGTGAAGGAGATATAAATTTTCGGGAGGGAATATATGATGGAAGTTTACCTGGTTTTTTCTGCCAATACACCGATTTTAATTCTAAGCAGTTTTGAAGATCCCGGGGCGGAGGGACTGCGGCAAAAACTTTCAAACATGGGGATAGACAAATATCTGCTCGTTGAAGTTCCTGTCGAGGAGGCCCGAAAAAATTACGAAGATCGTTTTGAAAAAATATCTTCCGCCGTATCCTCCGGCGGCGATATCCGGGTTCTGGACTATAACGGTTACTCAGCTTTCCAGAGTTTCAGTCTTGAAAACATGAGACTTGTGGATAAATATGAACGTTAGTTTAGGCCGGTAAGGTTCTTTGAAAATTCTCTCCAGTGGATGTCGGGAATTCTGTCGAAAGGGGGATAAGCCAGGCCGTGGCGGGAGTACAAACCGTAAATTCTGACGAATGGGCGGGTAGTTATCCCGTGTTCATTCTCGCGGGCATACCGGTTGTGCCACCGGACAGCAGAAATTGCATCATCCTTCTGGGCGGCCAGTTTATTAAAAGAGACTATATTTAAATTTTCATCCAGGTTAAGCCAGCGGCGGTTGGAATCAACCGCCAGCCAGCCCTCTTGTGTCTTAACCTTACTGATCGCATGGGAGGGGTTTTGCGGAGTGACAAGCGCCAGCAGTGGGGGACGTTCATGGGTATAATAGAGGGACAGGTGGACTGTTTCAAATCCGTGGGCCCTGAATATTTTTTCCAGCAGCCGGCTGCGATCGTAACAGGAGCCGCTTGTGTGGCGGTAAATATCGGCCGGTTCCCGTTTTTGTCCGAAGGGGACGCCACCCTCATGAGGGATTGTTTGAATTATTGAATCCTGGATAGTACTGATAAATTTTATTTCCTCTTCAAACTTTTGTTCGCCGGTGAAGGGTTCAATTTTTTCAATTTCAAGCAATTTTTTGATATATTCCTGGTCTGCTGCGGTGACGGTGTTATTTACCCCGGTGGTCCCCAGGTAAACGAATAGAAATAAAAAGATAAGAACTCCGGAAATTGCGGCAATTTTATATTTTTTTTCAGACATAGCTAAGCTCCTAATTTTTAAATGGGTCCAGTTTATTATTCTAACTGATTTTTAAAACTAAAATAACCCTGTTTTATCTGTTTATTTTTCCTGATAACATATTCTGCCGATTTATAATTCTACTGGTAGGTTGAACAAATATGGTTTCCGTCTGTCATGTAATTACGAGGATGATTCTTGGTGGGGCCCAGGAAAACACACTACTTAC
>CAZKRS010000039.1:0-10932 GCA_964555265.1 uncultured bacterium
CTTACGGCGGCCAGACCGGCCTGGCCTGGGGCGGAGGAGTTAAGTTTATACGGGAAAGACTGGCCGGTTACAACGCCCGCAGCTACGCTCTTGATTTAGGAGTTCATTATAAATCTCCCCGCACTCCCCTGCGGTTGGGCGCCGCGGTTCAGAACCTGGGTCCTGACATAACGTTTATTGAGGAAGGCGACCCGCTTCCCCGGACGGTACGGGTTGGCTGGGCTTATGATTTTCATCCCGGCGGCTACAGGTTAACCGTGGCAAACGATCTTATTTATCTGCAGCCAGAAAATATCACTTCCACTGCTTTCGGGGGCGAGCTGGAGCTTACGGATTATCTTGATTTCCGGCTGGGCTATGCTTCCCCGCAGGACTATTCGGATGACGGTAAATTGCACGGTGGTGTGGGCGTAAGCCTGGGGAGTTTTGATTTTGATTACAGTCTCAGCCGCCGTGAAAATTTTGATAACCAGCACCGGTTTACTCTATCGATCCGGTTCGGCGCCCGACCGGAACCCCTTCCCCGGGAAAGACCGTGGGAAATTGAAGAACGAGAAATGCCCGCCGACTTGCTGGAGATTGATCTGCAGCAAATTGTCAGTGATCTGGAGTTGACCTACCGCCACCCGCTGGTCGAACGGTGGAACAGGGAGGCGGAAATATATTTTGCCGGCGGGGAGTATGAAGAAGCAGTAGAGCTGTGGGAAAACAGCCTGGCGGCCGCCCCGGACCAGCCGCAGATATACCGGCGGCTGGGGATGGCTTATTACCGGCTCGATGAGTTAGAAAAAGCCCGTGGCTACCTGCTGGGACCTGTTGAACCGGCTGAACCGGAAATCGATCCCGGCGAAAATTATCAACAGTTGAACGATAGGGCAGAAGAATATTTTGAAGCGGGAAGATACCGGGAGGCTATTGGACTCTGGAAACGCAGTCTAAAGATTAATGATCAGCCCCGGATCTACCGGCGGATCGGGACCGCTTATTACGAGATAGAAGAGTTTGAAAGAGCCCGAGAATATATGGAGGCGGGTGAAAGATGATGTTTAAAACCAAGTTTAAACCGCTAGTTAAAACAGTTTTACCCGTGGTGGTTTTTCTGCTTTTGTTTTTGCTGAGCGGCGACCTTCAGGCCGGGCAGACGGCCCGGGAAGAGGCTTATGGGGATAATCTGTCCCGCTGGAATGTGCCGGTCTTCAACCAGGGGGTGGGACTGGCCTATGCCGCGGATGCCCGTGGTGTTCACGGCGGCTTGACCAATCCCGCCGCACTCAGCCGGATCCAGACCCACCAGTTTTCAATTGAATACCAGCGCTGGGCTGAAAGCTGGGATCTGTATAACTCCGGTATAGCTGTGCCGATGCGCGGTCCCCATGCCTATGCGTTTCAGTTCAGCTGGCTTGATTATGGTGAACTGGAACCCGAAAATGACGGCCAGCTTTACCGGCCCCAGGGCAATGAATTTAAGGGAAGTTTCACTTACAGCCGTCTTCTGGCCAACCGGCTGGCCGTGGGAATATCCGGCGGACTGATGAGCAGTAAGATGGATTTTGAAGATAGAAAAACTGAACCGGTGGTTGATCTGGGGCTTATTTACCGGGTAACTCCCGGTTTCTGGCTGGGGGCAACTGGAAAAAATTTAAACGGTTCACTACAATTTGACGATAAAGATAATAAGATACCGCCCGAATACCGGGTTGGCACGGCATTATACCTGTTCGAGGATAGGATTGGCCTGACGGCTGATGCTGTTTATATTGATACTGAAGATAGAGAAGATTTTGACCGGGAGGATATTGGAATGGCCGGGGGTCTTCGCCTGATGTTCACCGAATCAGTTCGTCTCTCCGGTGGGTATCACTCCCTTTACGGCAACAACGAAATTGAAGGGTATACGGGCAGCGTGGAGCTGCGACTGCCCGGTCTGCAGTTTAATTTTAGCCTGATTGATACAGGCCGGGAGACCATCAGCCGCGGCGGAGGAACATTAAGGTTCTAAAACTGTTGAAGGAAATTTTAGTGGCAATTAATTCATTATTATAAGTAGAGGTGGCTTGATGATGTGGATTTTTGAGTACAGTCTGGAAGGCTGGCAGGCTCTTGCCGGCCAGGGCGGGGTAATAGTTTACCTGCTGGCGGCGGCGTCAGTGGTAGGTCTGGCGATTATCATAGAAAAGATAATTCGTCTCCGGAAAGATAAAGTTTTCAGTGAAAGTGCCGCAGTGGACCTGTTGCTGGCCCTGAAGAAAGGAGGGTCCGGTGAGCTGACGGTGGCCAAAAAAGATTCACCGCCGCCGATGGTAGATATTGTTAATTCCGCCCAGCTTGTCGAGGATTTGCCCAAGGAAGATATGCTGTCAGAAATGGCAGCCGTAGCCAGCATGCACGTCCGGAAAATGAGCAAAAGAATACGTCTGCTCGGAATCCTGGCCAGTATTTCTCCCCTGCTGGGACTGCTGGGAACTGTCGTGGGGATGATCCGGGCGATGGGCGAAGTATCCCTGGGGGGGCAGGCTAACCCGCTTGTGGTTGGCCAGGGGATTAGCCAGGCACTGGTTACCACCGCAGTCGGTCTCTCGGTGGGAATACCGATGCTGGTCGTCCACAGCCTCCTGAAGGACAGGGTTAACAGGTTTGCTTCCGAGCTGGAGGAGTTTTCGCACGAGGTTATGAAGGCTTTTTATTATCCGGAAACCCTGGTTACTGACGAGACCGAAGAAGAAGCTAATCCGGGTCCGGAGCAACAAACTGTTTCGGCTGATCAGCAGGAGACAGAAAAATCAGAACAAAAATTATCAGTAGATGATTTAATGGCTGAAAAACAGGCTGAAAGCGGGGAGGAGCCGGGCTAATGAAGGTATTTCGTCTACCGGAAGAGGAAAGTTTTTTTCCTCAGATTACTCCGCTGGTGGATGTGGTCCTGCTGGTCTTAATTTTCTTTTTAGTTACAGCCACTTACACCAGTGTTCCCCAGCAGATTGATGTCAGTCTGCCTGAAACGGGAATAACTGACCGGCAGGTCCAGACCCGTCTGCGGCTTTTTATAACCGCCGACGGTGATTACCGGCTCCAGGATCGCCGGGTGGCAGAGGATCAAATTTCTGCGGCTCTTGAACAGGTGGCAGCCGAAGCACCTGAACCTGCGGTTCTGCTAATATCCGCCGACAGGCGGGTGGAATACCAGCTTTTGATTGATTTGATTGAAAAAGCACGCCTGTCGGGTATTGATAATTTTGGATTTGAAGTAACATTAAGGAGAAGCGGATAATGATTGAAAGAGGCCGGCGTCCGGTAAAATATGGTTTTGGTTTTTACCTGTCGGTTTCCCTGTTTCTGCACCTGGTGTTGCTGATTATATTTTCAAATATAACTTTTCCTGAAATTAGAGAGGAGACAGAAGAGATATTACCGGTGGCCATCCGGGTCCGGGAACCGCTTGCCCGGGAGGTGCCCGGGTATTTACCGGAGTGGCTGGACGCGGGAGAGTTTTTGCCGGTCCAGTTTGAAGAACGGGTGGCGGACCTGGCCCGGTTGCCCGCATCGTTCCGGTGGGCGCCGTCACCGCCAGGAAGCGAAAGGGTAAGCTCGGCCGGTCGGGTCCCGAGACCCGAGATTGACCGGGAAGATTTTACACCGCCGGATCCTGATATGCCTGAACCGGAGAAAGAAACAAGAGAGGTCCCGGTTGAAGAGGTTGATGCGCCCCTCGACCCCGATATTACTCCGGTTGATGAACCGGAAGAGATAGATGATTTTCTTGCCCCGGGCGAAGAAGTTTCGCCCCGGGAGGAAAGACAGCTGCTGCGCCGGCCTTCATTTCCGCACGCCAGGTTGCGTGATTTGTTCCCCGATGAAGCGGTTCGGGCCGGATTTGAGTTGACCGTTGCCGGTGACGGGCAGGTTGTTGATGTCGAAGTTGTCAGTTCTACCGAAAATGAACAACTGGACACAGAATTAGCCGGCTGGATTAATAATTGGATTTATAACCGGGCTGATCAAGAAGATACGATAGAAGTAGAAATTGAAATACCGGCTGAATAAATATGATAATAAAACACTCAGACAATCAAGCCTGGAGGAATTTTAGATGAAGCAATTGACAACCGAGAAAATTTTATTTGCTGTTGTTCTGATTTTTATCCTGGCCGTTTTTCCCGCCCGTGCGGACGGTCCCGATGCAGCCTTCCGGTTCCCCGTTCGCGCTTACAACGATGGGAATTTCCGGGTGGCTATTCGAGGATTTTCTGATTTTATCGACCAGTTTCCCGACCACGAACGGGTTCCACACGCTCTCTTCTGGAAGGGAGAAGCCCGCCGGCATCTTGATAAACAAGAAGAAGCTTATGAAACTTTACTTGAACTGCGCCGCCGTACTCCCGATTTTCAACCTGATATGGTGATGCCCCGGCTGGCTTATCTTGCCCAGGAACTTGGCCGGGAAGAGAAGGTAATGGATGAAATTACCGAACGTCTGCTCCAGGAAGCACCTGAACTACAGGATTACCTGGTCCGCTGGCGGATCCAGAGAAACGAGGAATCGGCCCTGGCGGCTCAGCTCAGCGCGCTGCCCCCGGGCCGCCTGACCGCTACCGCCGCCGATTTTCTTGAACATTATAAGCAGGAGACGGCTCTGGTCGACCTCCAGGAGAAGTTGAATAAAGGGGTATGGACAGCGGAAATATTTCAGCAGATGCGAAGACTGCCCGAGGTCACCCGCCGTAATTTGATCCTGTCCGCCGGTAGAGAATTGTTCATGGCCGAGGACTTCCGGCAGCTGGTGAATTTTGGGACTTCAGTCCCCTCGGACTGGAAGTCGCCCGGGTTTTTCCTCTTATACGGGGAAGCCGCCCTTGAAGTTGGTGATCATTCCCTGGCGGAGGAAATATATCGTGAACTGCTTGAAGAGCCTGATTACCGGAAAGAAGCCCATTTTAACCTTGCCTGGCTGTTGAATGAGCAGGAAAATAAATCAGAAGCACTCCAGGTTTTACAAAGGTTAAACTGGCAGCAGCATACGGAGCTTAATGCCCGGGCCTTAAGACTAAAAGGAGATCTTTTGCTCCACCAGAACCGGCCCTCGGATGCAATTGAGTTTTACCGCCGGGCGTCTGAAATCTCAAAAGAACCCGGTTTTCGTAATGAAACCCGGTACTGGCTTGGCTGGAGTTATCTTGAGGTGGATATGATCCGCCGGGCTTACGAAGTTTTCAACACCGTCCGGGCGGCCGGAAACATCCGGCTTAGCGAAATATTCCAGGTCCGGGGCCGGACCTCGCTGGAGCTGGGGAAATATGACGAGGCCGAGCATAACTACAGCCGGGCGCTTGATCATGCCTTGACTGATGAATTGAAACTGGAATTGCGTTATGAACTGGCGCAGACTTATTACGAGTGGGGACGGCTGGAGGAGGCTTACGATCTTCTGTTAGAGTTGCATGAGAAAGAATTGCCGGCCCGGCTGCGACCTCCGGTCAGGCTGAGCCTGGGCCGGGCGGCGGTGGAGATGGGGAAACCGGATCTTGGCTGGTCAGTGCTTCGCTCGGCTGAAAAGACCCTGATAGCTGAATTCCCGGAAGAGTTCCGCTATTTTGCCGGTGAAGCGGCCCTGGAAGCGGGACATACAGGATATGCTCTTGAATATTTTGATCAGCTTGCCCGGCAGTTTCCAGACTCCCGGTTTGTCCGGCCGGCTTTAAGAATGGGGTTCAGAGCTGAACTTGCCCGGCTTAATGAGGAAGAACTTGAAGAAGAGGAAAACATAAGACAAATTATAAACCAGAGCCCGGCCGACTTGCGCCCGGAGATGTTGAGGGAATGGGCCCGGGTTGAAAAAGATCGGGATTCGCTGGACCGGGCCCGGGGTCTTTATGAAGAACTTCTTGAAGAAGTCACCGATCCCAGCCAGGTGGGAGTGGCCCTGGCCGGGATAGTCGAGGTTGATCTTCAGCAGGATATGCCCGAGCGGGCCGAGGATTTTCTGGCTCTTAAATTGGAAGAACTGCCGGATCATCCCCGGGTGGCCGGGGCAGTCTACCGGCTGATTAATTATTACTATGACATCCGGGAAATTGAACAGGTTAAAAAATGGGCTGATAAATACCTGGATAAATTTGCGGTTTCTCCAGAACATCCCCGGGTATTTTTCATCCTGGCGGAAATAGATCGCCGGGAGACTAACCTTAAAGCCGCCCGCGAGCAATACCGGCAGGCTCTTGAGCAAACCGACAGTCTTGACCTGGAGGCCAGGGCCCTGTTTCGTCTTGGTGAGTTAGACCTGGCGGAAGAAATTTATGAAGATGCTTATGAAAATTTTCAGGCGGTGAAAGAACTTCGGCCGGCGTTTGTTTCAGTTGACCGGCTGGAAGGTTTGCTGGCCGAAGCGGCTATTGGATTTGAAAATTTCCAGCTGGCCGGCAGTCATCTTGATGAAATCGAAGAGCTGGCAGATGACCAGCTGATTTATCTTGCCCGGGTTCATTATCACCGGGAGAATTATGAACAGGCGGATAGTATTTTAAAAGAAATTGAACTTGAAGAGGACAGCCCCCTGCAGCCGGAGAGGTTGTTCTGGCAGGGCAGGGTTGCCCGTGAGACTGGCGATTACGAACGGGCTGAAAACGTCTGGTACCGGCTGCTTTACCTTTATCCCGAATGGGAAGACAGGGATGAATTGATTTTTCACCTTGCGGATTTACTCCGTAGCCAGGGGGAAATTGAAGAAGCTGAATCTCTAAAGGAAAAACTGGCCAGTGAATATCCGGACAGTGAATACCTGGAGGCTTTTTGAATGAAAAAATATTTTCTTTACCCGGTGCTATTAATAACCCTGCTTCCGGCAATAATAACGCCTGCAGCGGGCCGGGAAGTTATCGTTGTTCCCCGGACGCCGGAAACTCTTCCCCGGACTTCCCTGGAACCGGTGCAACCGCCCCGGATCGGGCGGATTCGCACGGTGCCGGAACTGGACCCCGATATAGAACCCGATACTCCTGATCTATCTCCGGAAAAGCCCCTCCGAAAGCCGGCGCTGATTGCCAATATTGTTGCCGGCGAATATTTCCCCCGGACACCGGTAGATGCTCCCGGAAGAAAAGCAGACGAACAGTATTATTACATCACCGGCCGGGTGGATGGGATGTCCTGGGCCCGGCTTCATATTTACGAACAACGGGGCGGATTTTTTGAAGTTTATGAAGAAGCTGAGACAAATCTCCTGGGATCCGATTTCCTGGACGGCGATGGTGGGTTCCGGGTAGGTCCCGTTAAACACGACGGAGGCTGGTTTTCACGGGGGCGGGATATTGTCCTGGTGCTGGAGCTGGATTCGCCTTATGCCGTTGCTTATTCTGAAATTTACGGGATTGAACAGCCGTTTAGATTTGAAATAGCCAACCGCCGCCGGGTCGTCCCCGAACGGGGTAGATACGAGATGGGAACAGTTAATGTAGACTGGTCGCAGCGCCAGTTTTACCCGGCCCGTGCCTACAGGAGTGTAATCGAAAGACTTCTTGAGCGGGGAATCGAGCAGAAAATAAGGGTGGAGTTTACCAGGGACGTTGAACAGCCTCGCTACATGGAACGGATTGGCTACGTTCTTATGCCCTACCGCGAATAAAAATATCAGCCTTCATGGTCATAATGCTGGTGATGACCTGTTTTTTCCTCTTCAATTGGTTCTTCATTTTTGGCTGTTTCTTCTTCTTTTTTGTCGGACATTGTGTATTTGAGCGGGGGGGATTCCTCGGACCGGTGTTTTTCTCCGTCAAGCACCTCATCAATATGAATCTGGGCCCGTTCAATTGCCTGGCGGGTGGAGGTAAGCAGACTTTTTTGAGCCACCAGGATTTTGTCCCGGCCTATTGCGCCGGCGGCGTTTGATTCCTCCAGAATTTCCTGGGTGTGGGGTGTGGCTCCGCAGATCATCAAGGTTCGGCCCTGTTCACGGAGATTCCGGGCGATTTCTTTCAGGGCCAGGGCCCCGGTTATATCCAGGTTCATCGCGTTTTTCATCCTTAGAACAATAACTTTTAGTTCGGGGGAGCGGCTGATAAGCTGCTGAATACGATATTTAATCAGATCCGCCGATCCGAAAAATGCTTCCCCGATTACATCTATAAACGCAATTTTTGGATGGACCCGCTCATCGGCATCATCAATTGTTTTTAATTTCCCCTCTTCGGTTACTATCAGTTCTTTCATATCAAGACGGGCGGCTTTACGCACGTGCAGGACCAGCGAAGCAACCATTCCCAGGTATATGGCCTGGTCGAGGGTAAGCATGATAACCGAAAACATGGTCCCCATGAAGACGATTCGATCCCGGCGGGTGGTGCTGGCAACCACCTTGATCTGGTCCCGGTCGATAATGTCAAAAGCTACTACTAAAATCAGTCCGGCCAAAACCGGGTAGGGGATATAAGCAAACAGCGGATAGAGCAGGTAAATTGCAACCAGCATTATAATTCCCAGGAACACACCCGTCATTTTTGTTTTTCCACCGGAGGTATAGTTTAAAAATGACCGGGTAAATGAACCTGAGATCGGGAACCCCCTCCCGGGTCCGCACAGGAAATTTGCTACTCCCAGCCCGAGCAACTCCTGGCTTTCGGCAAGGGGCTCGGAAGTTTTTATTGCCAGGCTTTTTGCAATAGCCAGTCCCTGCACACTGGCTAAAAGAGCCAGGGCCAGGGCCGGGCCGAATAACTCGGCAAAAAAGGCCGGGCGGGGAATCGAAAAATCCAGCGCCGGCAGGCCCCTGGGGAGGGCTCCCACGACTTCTATCCCGGCCAGTTTCTCCCAGCCCAATCCGTAGGAAAGAATGGTAAAAAGAAGTAAACTGCCCAGGATGGCCGGGAATTTCGTGGGGAGACGTCTGATGATTATTATTACTGCCACCGTTCCCAGGCCCAGGAGCAGAGGATAGAAATAAAACTGCTCCATTACCCAGACCTGGGCGAACATTTTTATTAACCGTTCGAAAAAGTAGGGGGATTCGGGTTTGTCAATTGCCAGCAGAGTGGGTAATTGGTCGCCTATAATCACCATTGCACTGCCGCTTATAAAGCCGGTCATAACAGAAAGAGAGACGAACTGGACCAGTTTTCCCAGCTTGAGCAGGGCCAGGATAATCTGTATCCCTCCGACCATTAACCCCAGGTAAAGGAGGATGGTCGCTGTAGAATACCCCAGGTGACCGAGTTGGAACAAAACTCCGGCCACAACCACCGATACAGTAGCTGACGGACCGGCGATATGGTTGCGGGCACTGCCGGCGGCAGAACCACCAATTGCTCCTACCACGCCGGCATACAACCCGTAAACAGGATTTACCCCGACAATAATTGCGTCAGCCATGCACTGGGGTATAGCCAGAAATAACACGGTAAATGCGGCATACAAATCCGCCCGTGCTTTTTTGAAGGAATAGTTGCGGATAGTTTCCAGAATAGGAATTCCCAGCGGATCCCTGGTCAGCTGCTCAATAACCATTTTTAACCTCGTGGCAAAGCAAAAGCCCCGGCAGGGCTATATAGCATGATTTAAGATGCTTGACGGCAAACATTATATCATAGTATTTCTTCTACAAAAATATCAGAAAACTAACCAGTTTCGAATTCCACCGGGAGGTTATGAAATAATTTAGATGGAATATAAACAGGTTAGCCTCCGTTTATAATTATGATCAGTAAAAAAAGACAATTGACCCTTTCTTCCCCCCTTCCACGCGCCCGCTCTTCCATAGAGCGGGCGTTTTTTTATATTTTTTTTGACAAATCCCCCCGAAGGGACTACAGTTAGAAAGTGTGAAAGTGTGAAAGTGTGAAAGTGGGAAAGTGTGAAAGTGGGAAAGTGTGAAAGTGGGAAAGTGTGAAAGTGTGAAAGTGTGAAAGTGTGAAAGTGTGAAAGTGTGAAAGTGTGAAAGGAAGAAAACATAAAAAAACAGACCCGAATAGATGCGCTAAAGAAGTTAAGCCCCAACGGGGCGAAATAAGTCATAAAATCGCGGGGAGCGGGGCGCGGGGAGCGGGGCGCTAAAGGCAAAAAATTAAATCCTGGAAAAGGCGAAATAACAAAAACCTGCTATTTCGGCCCTGCAGGGAAATCGCGGGGAGTGGGGCGCGGGGTGCGGGGCGTTAAAACCAAAAAAATTATGTCGGCCCTGCAGGCCTTAAAATCTATAATACATCTGTAACCCAGGGTTTACACCCTGGGCTGAAATTATTCCGGCCTTTCAGGCCTTAAATACAAAAATCACAGGAAAATCGGGGACATAACTCCGGGGGGATTGAAATTGTTTTGCTTCAAGCCCCAACGGGGCGAAATAAACATAGCCCAGGGCGTAAGCCCTGGGGATAGTGTGAGTATACAATTAAAGCCCTGAAAGGGCGAAATAGTAACAGTTAGAAAGTGTGAAAGTTAAAAAGTTGGGAAGCCGGGGGGGAGATTGGACGGATTATCTCACCAAACAGCGGTGATGGTTATGAGCGGTTTTAAAAATGGAAATAAAGAACAACTGCGGGAATTTAAATTTAAACGGCGGAATGAACTACCTGCAGCGCAAAGAAAAGAATTAAGTACAAAAATTTGTAACAAATTGAAGGAACTTTCAGATTTTAAAAATGCTGGCGCGGTCATGTTATATTATCCGATTAATAACGAGGTAGATACCCGGTATTTACTGGATTTATCGCTTGTTAAGGAGAAAAAAATTGTTTTCCCCTGCACCAACACGGCCGAAAAAAAACTTGACCTTTACCTGGTCAAGGATCCGGAGGATGAGATGGTTCCCGGGGATTTCAATATTAGGGAGCCGGATTCCAACGCTTGTCGCCGGTATAAACCGGAAAATCTTGACCTGGTTTTGGTCCCGGGTGTGGTATTTGACAGAACCGGCCACCGGATCGGCTACGGTGGCGGATATTACGACAGGTT
>CAZKRS010000040.1:0-10713 GCA_964555265.1 uncultured bacterium
CAACTGGCTAACAAGCTAACTGGCTAACTAAATCAAGCCCTGAAGGGGCGAAATAGCAAGACCTCCTATGTCGGCCCGGCAGGAAAATCAGTTCCTTGTTTCTGGTTCCTTGTTGCCGGTTGAAAACCTCTTCACCTTTTTGCACCTTCCCCAGGGTTTACACCCTGGGCTACTGGATTCCGGTTCAACTGTGACTGAAACTCAGGAACTGTTTCACAAATTCTCCAGTTCTGATTTTTTTACCGGTCCTTCCCGAAATATTTTCCATTCTGAGTCTTCTTTTGACCAGCCGGCCACGGTGGAAGATTCTCCCTCCCCCCGGGCCTCGCCAAGAACAAAATCTACCTCTCCTACCAGTTCGGGATCCAAATCTTCCAGCCGGGAGGGCATCGGCCGGCCGCTTAAGTTAGCACTGGTGCCCACTATAGGGGCCGAGCGCTCAATAAGCTCCACCAGCGGCTCAAGTCCCGGCTCCCTGAGGGCCAGCTTACCGTTTCTAATAATCCTGCTGTCCATTTCTTGGGGTTGTTTAGCTTTCAGAACAAGCGTCAGGGCACCGGGCCAGAACCGGCGGGCGGCCGACCGCTCGGGTTCTGAAAATATGGCCAGTTTTCGGGCCTGGTTTTCCGAACAGAGCACGGGAACAGTTTTTTCAGCCGGACGGTCTTTAATTTTAAAAATTTTCTCAATAGATCCCGAGCGGTAAATAGAACAACCAAGACCATACCCCGTGTCGGTGGGATAGATAAATATCTTCCCTTTCTTTATCCGCTCGACCAGCTGTTTTTGTTCCCACTCTTTCAGCTTGTTTTCATTCATTTTCAAGCTCCTCCTGGATATCAAGTCCAACTTTGTAGAGTTCACTGCGGGATTTTTTGGAAAACCGGGCGGCGGCTTTTGCCGCATCGCTTAATTTTAATCCTTTTTCCAACAGTTCACGCAGGTATTCCCGACTGTCCACCCTATCTTCATCCTCGGGATGAATAAGAACGGTAAACTCACCCCGGGGTTCGTTATCCTTGTAGTAATCGATTAATTCTCCCGTGGTTCCCCGCCGGTATTCCTCAAATTTTTTTGTCATCTCCCGGGCAACAAATATCTCCCGGTTCCCCAGGAAAGTCCTGATCTTCTGCAGACAATCAATCAACCTGCGCGGTGATTCAAAAAATATAACCGTGCCGGGGAAATTTTTGATCTCCAGCAAGGTATCCCGGCGGGCTTTATTTTTTCGCGGCAAAAACCCCATGAAAACATACCTGTCGGAGGGAAACCCGCTGGCGCTCAACGCCGCCACGGGAGCATTTGGGCCGGGAGTCGGTCGAACCTCAATGTTCTCTTCGTGGGCCCGCTTGACCAGTAGGTACCCCGGGTCTGAAATAGCCGGCGTGCCCGCATCGCTAAGTAGTGCCAGTTTTTTCCCTCTCTTTAATTTATCCACAAGGGGCTCCACTCTCATCTCTTCAACCTCGTCGTAATAACTGTTCATCGGCGGAGGATCTATCCCGTACATTTGGGCCAATTTGCTGCTGCGGCGGGTATCTTCTACCACCCATTCATCAACCTCTTCCAGCACTTTACGGGCTCTTTGTGTAATATCCTCCCTGTTCCCCAGCGGCGTGGCAACCACATACAGCCGGCCCTTCGGAGCGCCCATCTTATCCTTCATCCCCCCGGGAAGTTTGAAGTTCGGATTCTTTCAGCCGCCGTACAATTTCCGCGATTATTCTTACTCGTAATTCTTTATCACGGTCGATATCTTCCATTTCTTGCAGCTCCTCGATTAATTTCTCCTCACGCTCAACATCATGACGATACCCCATTAGCCGCCAGGCCGTTTCATCCTCGGAAACGCTGGAGAATATTAAAACCGCAATCAATTCCCGAAATTCAAGTCGATCTCCTTCGGAATCCCGTATAATTTCCTCCACTTCCTCAATAAACTCCCGTGCTCCCGAGGAAGTGGGGGTTATCTGTTTTTCTTCCTTCAGATACTGCACTATATCACTCATATTTATCCCTCCGGTACTACAGCTGAAAGCTAAAAGTTGAAAGCTGAAAACAAACTCAATTCTAAAACTTATCCTTCAAATAAATACTTTTTTATTTTATTCCAACTCCAGGTGTTCAAAACGTCATCGGCTTCCAGCCAGGCGCGGCGGGCCTGGTTAATACCATATTTTAAATAGTTTAAATTCTGTGTGTTATGGGCATCGGTGGAAATTGTTATTTTAACTCCTTTTTCCCGGGCTCTCCCCGCCATCCGGTCATCTAAATCCAGCCGCTGGGGACTGGCGTTTATCTCCAGGCAGCAGTTTTCTTTTGCCGCCGTCTGAATAACCTTATCGAGGTCAAATTGATACCCCTCACGTTCAAGCAGTTTGCGGCCCGTAGGATGGGCCAGGACATTTACGTGCGGATTCTCAAGAGCACTGATGATCCGCCGGGTCTGCTCAGCCGGCGGCAGGTTAAATTTAGTATGGATAGCGGCGGTTACAATGTCAAGCTCGGCCAGTATTTCATCATCAAGATCCAGCTTCCCATCGCTCAGGATATCAACTTCTATACTTTTTAGAAGTCGAAAATCCTCCCACCTCTTATTTATCTCATCTATCTTATCCATCTGCTCCCAAACCCCCCGCTCATCCAGCCCCCCGGTAACCCCCAGGTGGGCGGAATGATCAGTCACCGCCAGGTATTCGTGTCCCATTTTTCGGGCAGCTTCTCCCATCTCCCGGAGGGTGTTTGCTCCGTCACTGGCCGTGGTATGACACTGCAGATCCCCCCGCAGATCCTCCCGTTCTATTAAATCAGGTAGTTCATCTTCCCGGGCAGCCTCTATCTCTCCCCGATCCTCCCTAAGTTCCGGTTCAATAAATTCACAGCCAAATAAATCGTAAATTCCTTCCTCGCTTTCTCCGGCAACCTGCTCTTCCCCGTCAAAAACACCATATTCATTCACCTTGAGCTCTTCCTGCTGGGCCAGTTTTCTCAGGGCAATATTATGTTCTTTTGAACCGGTAAAATAATGAAGTGCTGCTCCGTAGCTCCTCGCTTCGACCACTCGCAGGTCAACCTGGATCTCGCCCCGCAACACTACCGAAGATTTTGTCTCCCCGTGGGCAATTACCTCCTCAACATCTTCAAAATTAACAAAATAATCGCTGGTTTCTTTCGAACTGTCACTGATCACCAAAAGATCCAAATCCCCAACCGTCTCTTTTTTTCGCCGGTAACTGCCGGCAATTTCAACCTTATCAACAACCGATTTCCGGGTCAGGTAATCCTTCACCGCTTCCGCCACCTCCTGCACCTTCCCGAACAGGTGACGATCAGCCGAGCTGCGGTCCTTCTCCAGCTGTTTGATGATCTTCTGGGTCGTCTTTTCCCCGAATCCTTCCAGATCTTTTATCTTGCCGCTTCGAGCCGCCCGTTCAAGCTGTTGGATATTTTCCACGCCCAGTTCGTTGTAAATTTTTTGAACTCTTTTTGGTCCCAAAGATTCTATTTTCAAAATATCCAGCAATCCTTCCGGCAGTTCCTCTTTCAACTCCTCGAGTAGCGGATGGGTCCCCTCCGAAACAATAACCTCAATTTTATCCGCCAGATCATCACCGATCCCCGGCAACTCGGTTAGATCCTCCCCCTCGCTCACCATATCCGCGGCATTCTCAACTAAATTTTCAATAGTCCGGGCTCCCTCCCGGTAAGCACGAATCCGGAACGGATTCTCACCCTTTATCTCCAGGAAATCAGCAATCTGTTCAAAAACCCGAGAAACATCAGAATTATGCACCGGCATCATAACAGCCCCCTGGTATGCAAAACTAAGCCTACTCCAAAAAAACCTCGCACATAATCCGGATTAAACCTCTTCCGTAATCATCTTTTGTATCTGCAGAACCTTATCTTTGCTCAATTCATGTTCTTCAAGGTGGCCGGAATGTTCAAGCAGCGAAAACAACTCCTCCCGAAAATCCTGCCAGGTTCGGTCCGAATTTTCGGCCATCCGCACCAATCCTTCAAAATCGGCATCCGCCACAAAAAGCAGCAGCGGCTGATCAAGATCATCAAATTGCAACTGCAAAAACTTCCCGCCCTCTTCGGGTATTATCTCCAGCAAACCTTTTTCACTCATAACAATTACCCTCCAATTTATAGTTATTTGCTTATATGTATTCTCCCAGTAATCCATTTACAGATAAATGAGGTTTCTGATTATCGGAATTTTATAACCCGCAAGGGACAGGAGGTTCCTGTTATGCGGGATATAAACCTCGGAGCAGCCCGGAGGGCTGCGAGAATGAGATCATCAGAGACCTTATTTATTCTTCCCTGGTTTGTAACCAAAACCCTGGGAGAGCACAGCTTAAAAATTATCTTCTATGGTTTGGCGTATTTCTTCGATTGTGTTTCTTAATTGTTTTTCTTCAATAATATAGGGAGGCATAAGATAAACAACATTCCCCAGCGGGCGAATCATTATCCCTTTTTCAAGAAGCTTCTGTTTGACTGTTTGTGCCCTCTCGGATCCTTTCCCGCCCGAATCATCAAGGTAGGCCACTCCCAGCAACCCCAGGGTTTTAGTAGCCTTCACCGGGGATAATTTTTCCACCCCTGGAAACTCCTGTCTCATGATCTCTGCCAATTTCCGAACCCGATCAAGAATATTTTCTTCCCGGTAAACATCCAGGTTTTCAAGGGCCACCGCCGCGGCGAGCGGATTGCCTGCAAATGTATGGCCGTGCATAAAACTGTTTTCCCGGGGAGGAGATTCAAAAGCACTATAAATCGCTTCATCAACTATCGCCGCGCTGATTGGCAAATATCCCCCGGCCAGGGCTTTCCCGGCGCAGATTATATCCGGACGAATATCCGCGTGCTGGTAAGCCCACATTTTACCCGTTCGCCCCAGGCCCATCGCAATCTCATCATCTATTAACAATACATCACTCTCCCGGCATTTTTCAGCCAGGGTTTGCAGATATTGCGGAGGATAAATATTCATCCCCATCGCCGCCTGGCAGAGCGGCTCTACAATTACCCCCGCCAGCTGTTCTTTATTGTCTTCAAGCAACTGCTCCATCGGTTCAAAACAGGGCACATCGCAGCCCTCGGGCTGTTTCCCGTGGGGACAGTCCACACAATCAGGTGCCGGAGCGGAAAGCTGCTCGGGAACTCCTTTTCGGTAGGGAGCGTGAAATCCCGGCAAAAATCCGACACTGACCGCCCCCAGCGTATCCCCGTGGTAATCCCCTTCCAGGTAAGCAAACTTATTCTTGCTTTCCTTGTCCAGGTTGTACCAGTACTGGAGGGCAATTTTCAGGGCCGCTTCCACGGCCGAAGCCCCGTCTGAACCGAAATGCACCCGCCGCTGGCCTCCGGTAAGTTTCACCAGCCTTTCGGCCAAATTTACTGCCGGCGGATGAGACTGGTTCCCAAGGATACTGTGCTGCAGTTTGCCGGCCTGTTTTTTTAACCTCCGAATCAGCCGGGGATGGCCGTGGCCCAGGTTACAGCACCACCAGGAGGCAATCCCGTCCAGGTATTCTTTCCCTTCCAGGTCATAAAGATAAACACCCTCCCCGGTTCCAATAACAGGAAAATCATCCTTCTGAATTTGATCGTAATGGCTGTAAGGATGCCAGAGGGTCTGCCGGTCCAGCCGGCGGTAATCTTCAGTTTCCATTATTTACTAAATCCTTCAGCTCTTTTTTGAATTTTTTCAAATTCCTGTTCTCTTCCAACTGTTCCCAGATATTCCCCGGTTTTTTAACTTTGTCCTCCAGATCGGGAATATGGGGCAGCCGGCCCGTAACAGAGTTTCCGCTAATTTTCTCAATTATTTGCATATTGTCCCGTTCAACCGGTCCCCAGTTTTTGGGTTCCGGGTCGTTAAAAATTACTCCGGCAATTTCTAAGTCCCTGCTTTTCAAAACTTCCAGCGAAAGTAGGGTGTGGTTTATCGTTCCCAGGCCACTGCGGCTGACAAGAATGACCGAAAGATCAAGCTCCACCATTAAATCCACCATCAAATAATCTTCGGTGATCGGCACCAGCACGCCACCCGCACCTTCAACAAAAAGGTTGTCGAACCGCTCGGAAAGCTTATGATAAGTCCGGATAATCCTCTCAACTTCAATCTCTTTTTCCTCTTCGGCAGCGGCAAGATGAGGGGAAGCGGGCATTCTCAGCCGAACGGGAGCCATCAGATCCAGCACTTCTGGATCAAATATATCTCCGCAGGCCCGGCGAACAAACTCTAAATCCGGGGCGACCTTCTCGCCGTTCCGCTCCAGGCAGCCCGTCTGGATTGGCTTCATTACCCCGGTTTGTTTATTGTCGCCGGCCAGCAAAGCTGTTGCCAGGGCGGTAAAAACTGTCTTACCAATCCCGGTATCGGTCCCGGTTACAAAAAAATCATCCGCCATTTTTTTCTGCTTCTATTTCCAGGAGATTATAAGTGGCTTTTACACCATTATCAGTTTTATATTCTTCCTCATATAACTGCTGAAGTTTTTCTAATTCACCCCGGTTAAATTGAGCAGACGAACCGGGGGAACAGGGAGCCACCCCCTGCTCATTCAATGAAGTTAAAAAATGGGCGGCTGATTTATACTCCTGGATTATTTCTTCCTGCTGGTTCCTGAGAATTTTAAACCCACTTTCTTTCAGGCGATTAATCACCTGCTGGCGCCCGGGGAGGACGGGGGCTTCATATTTGTCGGGCGCAATCCGGCTGCGCAGCTCATGCAGTTCCTTAAGGGTCCCCTGGAGCATCACGTTTATAACCAGCCGGCCCCGGTTATAAAGCTGCCGGTTCAGGTTGGCAAACAACTCGTCCAGGGGCTGTGCCCAGTGAACAGCTGCACTGCCGGTGATTAGACTAACTTTTTCATCCAGCAAGACCTCCCGGGCGTCCCCTGTCAACCAGGTTATATTCCCCTTTTTGACGTGCTGCCGGGCGCGGTTTACCATCTCCGGAGAAATATCAAGACTGTATATCCGAGCATCAGGATACTTTTCAACCAGCATTTTTGTATACAATCCCGTGCCGCAGCCAATCTCAAGAATAGATTTAAACTGGCGCTCTTCCGGCAAAAATTCAATCAACCGCCGACCGGCCGCCCCCTGGATTGAACTGTGTCGATCATAACTTTCGGCAGCCGCCGAAAAACTCTGCTTGATTCTCTCCGTATTCATCTGCTTTCCTCCAGATATTTTTGTAATATTTCTACCAGCTTCTCCGGGTTCTGCACGGGAATCAGGTGACCATTTTCTATTTCAACTAATTCTCCTTCCGCCAGGTTATCCGCAAGGTAACGGCCCGCCCCAATCGGTATGACAGCATCATTCCGGCCGTGAATCAACTTTATCCGCCTGTCTATTTTATCCAGCCTGTCCGTCAGGTCAACTCCCCCGAGATACTCAAGTCCCTCCAAAAGTTGGTTTTCAAAATAACCGGGATTAGCGATCATTCCCTCTTTTGGTTTGGTCTTCTCCGGGCGGGCCGCCAACCGGTAAAACTGCTCTAAAGTAAAAACGGGATCTCTACTGAGTCCCCGCTTCATCGCCCGCAACCGGACCGGTTGTACCCCTTCGGGCCCCGTATCATTCTCCTGGATAAAACAGGCTGTCCCAGCCAGTAATACTGTTAAAAAATCGTCCATCTCAAATTTTACCAGGGTTTCTAAAAGAACTATCGCCCCCATCGACCAGCCGGCTACAATATCCGGCTTAAAATATTTTATTTTATCTTTTAACTGGCTGCAGTAGGATAAATTATTATCTTCCCCCGGAAAATCTTCCAAAAAATCCAGACATTTAACGTTCCACTTTCCAGCCAGTCTTTGTTCAACAGGCTGCCAGATCTCTTTTGTAAATCCCCAGCCCGTAATTAACAGAAGTCGCATATAAAATCCCTTAAATAACTTTCATTTCTTTTGCTGTCTCAATAATTATATCCGCTGCTTCATTTATCTTCTCCTCCGAAGGGGCCAGGCTGATTGAAAACCGGATCCGGGCTGTTGAGGCGGGAACTGTCGGGGGCCTGATCGGGACGCCCAGCAATCCTTTCTCTTCCAGCTTTTTCGAGAAGTTTAGCGTCTTTTCACTTTCCCCCACAATTACCGGGACAATTTGACTCTCAGATTCCCCGGTGACTAAACCGGCCTCCTGTAGTCGGTTTCTGAAATTTTGGGCCCGGCGCAGCAATTTCTCTCCTCGACCAGAGTTCTCTTCCAGAACATCAAGCGCTCCCAGCACACCACCGGCCACCGGCGGTGCGGGCGCCGTGCTGTAAATAAAAGATCGGGCCTTGTTCACCAAAAATTCTCTCATTCGCTCCGAACAGACAACCGCCCCGCCGTATCCGCCCAGTGCTTTACTCAACGTAACAACGGTAAAATCCACCATATCTTCAAGGTTATTTTCCGCCACCAACCCCGACCCGCAGGGGCCAAACACACCGGTGGCATGGGCTTCATCAACCAGCACCAGCGCTTCATGTTCTTTGGCAAGCTGACAGATATCTCCCAGGGGCGCCCGGTCACCGTCCATGCTGAATACTGATTCCGTGACCACCAGGCAACGCTGATCCTCCGGCACCCTGTCCAAACGACGGGCAAGATCATCGACATCGTTGTGGTCAAAACGATAAAAGTTAGCCCTGCTGGCCAGGATACCGTCAATTAAGCTGGCGTGGGCCAGCTGGTCGGCAACCACGTAATCATTTCGCCCGACAACAGCAGGTATAACGCCCGTATTCACCAGGTATCCGCTTCCAAACAGCAGTGCTGTTTCATAGTTTTTATGCTCGGCAAGTCTCTCCTCCAGCTTATCGTGGACCGGCAGCCCTCCGGTGACAAGCCGGGAAGCGCCTGCCCCCGCCCCGTATTCCTCCAGCGCTTCTCGGGCGGATTCTTTAACCTGCGGGTGATTAATTAAATCCAGGTAGTTGTTGGAAGATAAATTCAGTAATTTTCTGCCCTCTTTTTCCACGTATCCCTCCCGGGGCGCATAAGTATTGATCTTTCGGTACAGGTTATCTTCCCGGCGGGAAGTTATCTCTTCCTCGACAAAATCTTTATTCATAATCAAGCCCGAGATCATCTAACATCTGCAGGTCCTCTTCAACCGCTCGCCCGGCAACCGTAAGCAGATCGCCAATCATCATCCCGGTTGCCCCCGCATAAAATATCATTGACTGCATATCACGGAGGTTTTTCCGCCCGGCACACACTTTTAATTCGGCGGTTGGATTAACCAACCGGAACATGGCGATAATTTTTAATATTTCCGACGGCGATAAGGCTTCCCGCTCTTCCAACGGTGTGCCGGGGATAGGAATCAAGAAATTCAGGGGGATTGAATCCACTTCCAGTTCCCGTAGAAGCCGGGCAAACTCCACCCGGTGGCCGTTATTTTCACCCAAACCCAGGATACCACCGCAACAGACTTCCAGCCCTAGCCTGCTGGCGGTGCGCACTGTTTCAACCCTCTCATCGTAAGAATGGGTGGTGCAAATTTCATCAAAATAGCCGGGGGCAGTCTCCAGGTTGTGATGAAACCGGCGCAGGCCGGCTTCTTTAAGCTCCCGGAGCTCCGGCTCGTCCAGGGCGCCCAGGGAAGCGCACCAGTTTATCTGTTCCCCCGGCTCCTCAAGGATAGATTTTTTTATTTTCTTCAGCTCCTCTGCTCCCGGTTTTGGACCACTGGTCACAATTCCAAAATGGGAAATCGGCAGCTCAGCAGCCGACCGGGCACTATCAATCATCTCAGCGGCCGAACGGATCCCGTACGTCTCCGCCTCCGCCCGGTGATGGACGGACTGGGCGCAAAAAGCACAATCCTCCGAACAGGCCCCGCTCTTGGCATTCACTATCGAGCAAAGATGAACCGAACTGCCAAACTCTCGCCGGCGGACCCGGTCCGCAAGAACCAGCACATCCATCAGCTCTTCCGCCGGAACCTCCAGGACCGCCAGCGCCTCTTCTTCATTCACAGGCTGGTTGTCCTCTATCTTCTGCTCCAGGTTTTCTATTAACTGTTCAGTCATTTCAGGGCCACCACTACAAGTTTTGGATAAATTTAACCCCTTAATTGTAATCTCTTTTCCCAAAAAATTGAAGCTCAAGCCGGACTTCCCCCAGGACCTGTAAGAACAAACCAACAGGCTATTACTATTTCACCCCGATGGGGCTTGAAAACGAGAAATAAGGAATCCCGTGAAGAGGTAAAGAATTTTTCAACCAGCAACCAGCAACCAGAAACAAGAAAATGATTCCCCCCCAGACCTGCAGGGCGTGATTTAGTTACATCCTCTCCGAAAAGTCCCCTCTCCCCCGGAGGCGGGCAGCGATCCGGTAGGATTGGTCGTCAGGGTGAGGAGGATAAAACATCAAAGCCGTTGTTCGGCCTCTAAGCGGCCTCTTCACCCCCACCTTAATCCTCCACACCCAGAGGGTACCCGAAGAGAGAGGAGATTTTTAACCCTTTTCGGAGAGGATCTAGTTAGCCAGTTGGCTGGTTTGGCTAAACTTTCATACTTTCGAACTGTATTTATGTCGCCCCTGCAGGGCTTGTTTTTTCTTAACCCTTAAACCCAGGGCTCACGCCCTGGGCTATAAGTATTTCGCCCCGATGGGGCTTAAAAGCAGGTGAAACAATAAGAAGATAAAGTAGAGGTTTTGGGGTTAAGGCCTGAAAGGCCGGCAT
>CAZKRS010000041.1:0-10433 GCA_964555265.1 uncultured bacterium
TTATTATAAACCTGTTTTAACTCAAATTGCATCCTGCATTTTTAACCTTCAAAGGTTAAAAATTTTCCCGGCTACTGATTTTCATTTTCAAGAGGAGATCAATTTTAAAACTTCCCCCAGAACTTCCAGGCCGGTGTCCGAATATCCAGCCGCCAGAATAACGCCGGTGGTTTCAGTTATCCGGCCGGTAAAAATCCCGTTTGCATCCGGATAATAACGAAACCGAATATCCATATTTTCAATTTTCTCCTCATAAATAAAAGGGAAAACCTCATAACTTTTATGAAACATCTCCAGGACCTCGCCGGCCATAATTTTTTTACTCTGATCCCCCCAAAAACGTCCCCGTATAAGTAGCCGGTCCTCACAAACCGGAAATATAGCAACATTCTGATTAAACCAGGGATTCCCGGGCTGAGAGCGGGTCGTTGTCTCTATATTTATCCACACTTCCCGCTGGAGTCTTCCCTTTTTGAAAATATCATGGCTGCTTCGGATATCGTCCGCCCAGGTCCCGGTAAATATCAGCCGGTCCACCAGGGAAGAATCTTGCCCTCTCAAAATCCAGCTCCCGGTTTCTGTATCAAAAACCAGGTTATGTTCCGGAACTATCCGACCGCCATTTTCATACAACCGTTCCCTGAGTTTTTCCCAGACTTTTTTTTCTTTCCGGAGGTAAAAATCTTCAGAAAACTCAATTTTATTTAAGTAAGTTGAAATCCGGGGTTCTTTTTTTCTGCATTCCGAGGGCGAAACCGTCTTAAACTTGATGTTCTGTAGTTCCGGGGCGACTAAGACGGATTCTTCAGGGGACTGTTTTGTTTTAACAACATAACCATCCCGTTTAGTTTCGGATAGGTTAAGTTCTATATCATATTCTGCAACAATATTTTGAATTGAAGAATATTTTTTCGTCCCTGGTTCAAACCCCTGCCCGAAAGGATAAACCCCTACTTCAGGCAAAACACAGTTAGTCCCGTCCAGCAAAAAAACCTCGTTATCCGCCGAAAGTATAGCGGCCAGAAATCCGGCCAGCAGATCGGAGCCGTAGATAGCAACCGTCTCTGATCCGGGCATCTTAAAATTTCCGATAGATTTTATCTATTAATATTTCAGAAATGTTCATCAATTAACTCCGCCCATTTTTCAATTCTATCCTCCATATTTATATTCACCGGGTGCTGGAAGAGATAATCCAACCATTTACTGTGGGGATTAAACTCCATATCACGAATTTTTGCCAGGTATTTTTTAATTCCCGAGTTATCATACCCCGCTCTTTTTAAATAAATCTGGGCAAAAAGAAACGCATCTTCAACCGGTTCACGACCATAGCCTTTATCAACAATCTGCTGATAAACAAAGTATCCGGGTGAATAGCGGCTCATTTCCCGCAGTTGACCGAAATGGAAACTAGTTCCGGTAGTCCGCTGGATTGCTTCCTCCAGGAGTTCGTAAAAATAACGGCGGGTGTCGGGATCAGGCTCATGGCGACGATCAAAATGAGCCTGCAGATAAGCGATCAGAAACAGCTGCTCCTCTTTGGATTCCATCAACTCCCACAGTCCCCTGCTAATTTTAAAATCACCGCCGGGTGTACTATAGCCTATCAATTTGCCCTCCTCAAGATACTGAACCGATGGCTCAATATGTCGCCGCAGTCGCAGAGGAAAAATTGTTTCCATCGCCTTCCGGAGGTCCTCGGGCAAATCAGACCTTCCCTCGGCCGTCCCCGGCAAACTTTCTTCTTCACCGGAAACATCAATCGGTGTCTGCACCAGGGCATCAACAACCGGGCCTTCATCTTCGTAACAGATCGGACAGGGACGCAGGCCCGCCTCTTCAGCGTCCGAACGGTCCTCAAACATTTTTTGCACGGTTGTATCCGGGGAATGTTCCATATCCGGGCAATGGTAAAATCGACCGGACTCCCCTTCTATCACCGGTTCGGGCTCCGGGGGCGTATAAGTGGGAACCTCAACCGTAAAAGAATTTTCTCGGTAAGGATTCTCCCGGGGACGGTAAAATGGATCCTCCCGCCTTCGCATTTCGTAACGGGGGGAAAGCTGTTCAACTTTAAAACTCACCGTTTCTCCCCGGGACCTGTTTAAAATCTCCCGCACATCATGCAACTCCCGGATCTTTTCCCCCTGGACTTCTCTGACGATATCTCCCCGGCGCATCCCGGCGAGACCGACGAAACGGCCCCCTTCAACTTCCGTCACTATCACTCCTTCTACATCCGGGAAAGGAAAATCTGGCTGGGCCACTCGAGCATAATCTATAGGATAACCGTAAAAACCCGGATTAACCGGTGGCGTCTCCGCCCGCAGGGTTACCGGAACAATAAAAAAGAATATAACCAAACTTAGAATTAAATAAGTTCCCCTCCTACTCATCTTTATCAACCTCCGCCAGTAAATTGCCATCTTTATATTTTTGTGTCCGAACCCGGAGAATTTTGCCGGTTTCAAAACTTCCGTCAACACTAACCGGGAAATAACGTTCGCTGTATCCGTAGCTGCGGCCGTTTGGATTGTCCTCAACCAAAACTTTTAAACTTCGATTTATTAACTTCTCTGCGTATTCATTCTTTAATTGCTCCGCCAGGTTGCGCAATTTTTTACTGCGGCCGGTGACCAGGCGGGAGTGGACTTTATTATCCATCTCTGCCGCCGGAGTTTTCGGCCGTTCACTGTATCTGAACACATGGACGTTAAAAAATCCGTTCTCCCGGAGCAGTTCATACGTCTCTTCAAAGTCAGCATGACTTTCACCCGGAAAACCAACCATGACATCGGTTCCCAGGGCTATCTCAGCCGGCCGGCTCTTTATATAATTAATAAGATCTTGAAATTCACCGGCGCTGTAATTTCGACCCATTCGATTCAGAATTTTATCCGACCCGCTCTGTAGCGGCAGGTGCAAATAAGAACAAAAGATCGAAGAGTCGGCTATTAAATCGACAAGCTTTTCCGAGACATCCTGGGGTTCAAGCGAACTGAATCTAAACCTGACTTCGGAACCGCCGTATTCTCTCTCAAGTACCTTAACTAAATTCTCCAGGTAATTATTCTCTCCCAGGTCCCGACCGTATTGACCCAGGTGAATCCCGGTAAAAACTATTTCCCGGTAATTTTCCTCATCAACAAATCTCTTTACCCGGGCAAGAACTTTTTCAAGAGGCTTGCTCTCAAGTTCACCTCGCAGGCGGGGAACTATGCAGTAGGTGCAGAATTCCCGGCAGCCGTCCTGTATTTTCAAAAGTTTCCGGGTTCGCAAATTCTTACGAATTGTTCCCGGAGCGGATAGATTTTTATCACCGGCAGGAATCCCAATTATCTCCGGTATACTCTCTTTTTTACTGCCGGGAACAACCTCATCAATCTCGGGAACTTCCCGGATAATTTCCTCGCCGGCAAGCTCCGCATAACAGCCGGTAAATATAATTCGGACGCCGGGATTAGATTTTTTCTGCCGGCGGATCAGTTTACGGGCTTTCGCTTCGGCACCGGTGGTAACCGAGCAGGTATTCAAAATATACAAATCCGCTTTTTTTCCGTCCGGAACAATACTGTGGCCCTGTTTGGCAAGTTGATTTATTAACTTTTCAGAATCAGCCTGATTGGCCCGGCAGCCAAGAGTTTCAACCGCTACATCCATTATTTAAAACCTCTGCTGACTAAGTGAAATTCTCTTTTACAACCTTCCGCCCAATCACTGTTTGAATTTCCCGCCTTATACAATTACAATAAATTGTATCATTTTTCATCCTGGAACTGAAACTTTACGCATCAATAAATTCAACCTGGTTTTACAGGGAGGAAGACATGTTTAACAAAACAGCGTTAATAACCGGTGCTTCCCGGGGGCTGGGCCGCCATATCGCCCGGGAATTTACAAACCACGGCTTCAATACACTGCTTTGTGCCCGGGATATGGATAAACTGAAAGAACTGGCCGATGAACTCAATCAACTCGACCCGGGCGACAGTATCGCTCTTCCAATAGATTTCCACAAGCCGGATTCGCTGGAGGATCTGGCCGAAGCTGTTCCCCGCCAGTGGCCCCCTATCTCGGCCCTGGTCAATAATGCCGGTCATTACGACGCCGGTCCTCTTGAAGAAACAGATTTAAAAACTTTCCGGCGGCACATGGAAGTCAACTGCCAGGGACCGTTTATCCTGATGAAAAAACTGCTCCCCGGAATGGCAGAACGCAAGGAAGGGTTTGTATGCAACATTCTTGCCGGGGGCGCCGTTAAAACCGCTTCTGAACATTGTGCCTTTAATGCTTCGAAATTTGCTCTCCGGGGACTCACCCGGAGCCTGGCCCGGGAATACCAGCACCGGGGGGTCCATATCTGTGGCCTGGTTGTTGACGGCGAGATTGACAGTCCCCAAAAAAGAGAAAATCAGCCGGATCGTGATCCGGAAACATTCCTTGATCCCCGTTCTATTGCCGCCGAGATCCTTCATTTGTACCAGCAGCCCCGGGATGCCTGGAGTCTTGAAGCCGATATCCGACCCCATACCGGCTTTCAAACGTAAGTAGATTCAAGTGGATCACTCCGCTAACATTCAACTGTACAACCAGGATTGCCGGGAAGGTATGAAACAGAAGCTTGATGAAAAATCCGTGGACCTGGTGGTTACCTCCCCCCCCTACAACCTGGGAATTGATTATAACGCTTATGACGACAGCCAATCCCGGGAGAGTTATCTCCAGTGGATAGCCGGCTGGGCCGAACAGGTAAAACAAGTCCTTTCCGACAGCGGTTCCCTGTTTCTTAACCTGGGTTCAAAACCTTCCGACCCCTGGGTCCCCCACGAAGTTTTGATCCGCCTGAGAGAATATTTCAAACTACAAAATGAAATTCACTGGATAAAGTCCATCACCGTAAAAGATGAAAATAAAACTGTCAGCGTCGGCCACTATAAACCGGTAAACAGCAGCCGGTATGTTAACCAGTGTCACGAATATATCTTTCACCTGACCAAAAATGGGGATGTGCCTCTTGAACGGCTGGAAATCGGAGTTCCTTATAAAGACAAATCCAACATAGACCGTTGGGATTCCGCCGGTGAAGATTTACGCTGCCGGGGGAACACCTGGTTTATCCCCTACAAAACTATCACAAACCGCTCCGATGACCGGCCCCACCCGGCCAGTTTTCCTCCCCGCCTGGCTGAAATGGCAATGAGACTTCACGGTGTTGATAAAATCGGTAAGGTCATGGATCCTTTCCTCGGGATTGGCTCCAGCGCCCTGGCTGCCGAAAAATTAAATCTGGATTTCATAGGGTTTGAAATCGATGAACAATACCTAAAAACAGCTCAAAAACGGCTGCACAAATACCAACGCAAACTGTTCTAACCCGGCACTCAAGCTATTGCCACGTATAAGAAAAAAATCCCTGTGAAGGAAGATGCACCGGCAGGATTGGACTCGGTTAACGCCAATCTTCCCAATTTTAAAAATCAATGATATAATTTATAGTTAGTATTGTTTGTTACTGGTTTCAAATTCCCGCCCGAAACCCTCACAAACATAGTAAATATAACCATACAAATTAACCGGGCGGGACAGCGGCACAATAAAATTTTTAGAAAAGGAAATCGGCATTATGGCAAAAGGAAAAGTTAAATGGTTTGATCCCCAGAAAGGTTTCGGGTTTATTGAGCAGACCGGCGGAGAAGATCTGTTTGTTCATTTTTCAGAAATTAACATGGACGGTTATAAAAAGCTTGAGGACGGCCAGGAAGTTAAATTTGAAAGTGAAAAGACTGACGAAGGTCTGGCAGCTGTTAATGTTGTCCCGCTCGCTAAGGGAGACGAAAACGGCTCCAAACCCAAGAAAAAGATCGATAAACCTGAAAAAACAGAAAATTTGGAGACCGATGTCCCGGAAGTTGACAATTTTGAAGAACTTGGACTGGAAGAAAGAATAATTGAAGGGGTTGACGAAGCCGGTTTTTCTTCTCCCCGTCCGATTCAGATCCAGACCATCCCCCCCCTGCTTGAAGACCGGGACCTGGTTGGGACCGCCCCGACGGGAACCGGTAAAACGGCGGCTTTCCTTCTCCCTATATTCCAAAAACTTGCCGGTGAAACGACCGGCCTGCCCCGGGCGTTAATCCTGGCTCCCACTCACGAGCTGGCCGACCAGATCTGTGAGGAGGCCCAGCTTCTCTCCCAGAACCTGGACCTGGTAGTTGAAAGTGTATACGGTGGAACAGACATTTTTGATGAAATTGACCGGCTGAAAGGTCAGGTCGACGTTCTTGTCGCCTGCCCGGGACGGCTGCGTGATCACTTGAGCCGATTCACTGTAAAATTACGGGATGTTGAAATATTTGTTCTCGATGAAGCCGACCGGATGTGTGACATGGGGTTTCTGCCTGAAATTAAAAAAATTATGCATAAACTTCCTAAAAACCGGCAGAATCTATTCTTCTCCGCAACTATTCCCAAACCAATTCAAAAACTGGCCGATCGAATTCTTAACGATCCCGTCAAGGTTTCCGTCGGCCGCCAGGCCCCGACCAAAACAATTTCACATTACGTAATCGAAATTCCCGGTAACAAGAAGAAAAAAGCTCTCAAAAAAATACTCAATAACGAAGAAGTTGAATCAGCACTGGTTTTTTGTCGAACTCGCAACACCGTCCGCAACCTCGCCCAGGAGTTGCGGGAAAAAGATTACGACGCCTGTGGGCTGCAGGGAGGGATGGATTCCCTGGCCCGGGAAGCAACACTTTCAGGTTTCAGACGGCAAAGTTTCCGAATACTGGTTGCCACAAATGTAGCCGCCCGGGGGCTGGATGTCGAACATATCTCCCACGTTATTAATTACGACATCCCCGAGGAACCCGACGTTTACACCCACAGAATTGGTCGGACAGGCCGAGCCGGAGTGGAAGGCGAAGCTTATACACTGGTAACTCCCCGGGACAAAAAATATCTCAAGGCAATAGAAAACACCATCGGCTACCGGATTGATCGTAAGAACCTCTCCATATAATTTCCGATAACTGACTTTCGAGAAATCAATAATTCCCATTTCGCCGGGGCGCGGTAATTATATTTTCTTATTTGCTCTCAGAAAAAGTTCTAAAATTCCTTCCACTTTCTCCTTAGTCCCCTTCCTGACGTGGGGAGCAAAGATACTTCGGTAGGTTTGCATTTGCTCTTCAATGGTGTAAAATAGGAATTGAAATTCATGAATAATTTTGGACAGTCTATTAAAATTCCGCAGAGGAGCTGAGTTTTATGTATAATCGCTGCCTGCTGGCAACCGATCTTTCAGATATTGCCGATTGTTTGCTCGGTTTTATTCCTGCGCTTATCGAGCAGGGAATGGACCGGCTTGATCTTGTCCATGTTACTGACAGCAGGTATCCGGGCGGGCCGGCCGCCGAGCAGAGTTCCACGGAAATTGAAATCGCGCTCCAGGAAAGAGTTGATTACATAAGCTCCAAGTATGACCTTACAGTCCAGGCGCACAACCGGCGCGGGTATCCGGCCGGACAAATCTTAAATACCGCCCATGAAATAGAAGCAAAGCTAATAATTGCCGGATCACGCGGCCATAACTGGCTTGCGGAATATATGATCGGTAGCACTGCCGCCGATTTAATTCGAATCTCCAAAAAACCGCTGCTGCTCGGCCGGTTTAAAGAACCGGAAGATACTGAACATGAAATTCCTCCGCTCATGACTTCCACCCCCTGGGATAATATGGTCGTCGGGACGGATTTATCCGAAGTTTCCGGGCGAGTTGAGAATACAGTCCAACGTCTCTGTGAACATTCGCAACAGATCCATCTTGTATCGGTATACACTACAAAAATGGCAAAAAAATACAGCCGGGAAGCAATCGAAAAGCATCTCGAAAATATCAGCAGTAAATACTCTTCAAACTGCACTGTGAACTGGAAAATTGAAGAAGGGATTACTTCCCGCGTCCTTGAATCTACGGCTGATGAGATTGACGCCAGCTTGATTGTTGTTGGAAAACGAGGCGGCGGCGCCCTCCGCAAACTCCTTTTGGGCAGTACTCCGGCTGAACTGAGCCGTTTTAGCAAGCATCATCTGCTGGTAATACCCTGAATTATCACCTGAAAATACAGGCAGGTTATAAACCATGACGGACCCCCACGCCCGGGTTTTCAAGGCTCTTGGTAATCCTATCCGGCTAAAAATATTTCGACTGTTACTTGTTGAACCTTTGTGCAACTGTGAATTAACAGTAATACTGGACAGTTCCCAGTCCTCAATCTCTCAGCACCTTAAAATTATGAAAAATGCGGGGCTGATTGAAACTTTCAAACTCGACCAGTGGATTTTCTACAGGGCTCACGGCAAGAAATTATCCGCTGCCGTTGATTACGCCTGCAACCTCCCCGTAGAGACGGACGATGTTGTTCTGAAAGAAAAAATTGATAAAATTATTACCGCTGATTACTGTTCAATTCGACAACCAGACGGGTCCCTGCCGGAGAATAACCAAACCTGAACCGGGGAATTGCTATGAGCGACCGCAGTTTAAAATTTATCAACCTGTTTTCATTTGTGGTCGTCCTCACCGTGGCGGCTATTTTTTTCGCCCCGCCCCCGGGACTGGCCGAATCCGAAGAACACTACCGGACAACAATTTACTTTTTCTGGGGAAAAACCTGCCCGGTATGTGAACAACAAGAACCCTTTCTTGAGCGGATGGAAGATAAATATCCGGCCCTCGAAGTGATTCGTCTGGAAGTTGAACAGGTAGAAGAAAACAGGGAGAAATTCAGGAAGTTAGCCCGCGCTTACGGGACCCGCGCCTCCGGAGTGCCCATGACCTTTGTAGGTGATTTCAGGCCCGTGGAAGGCTTTTCTCCGGCAATGGAATCAAGACTGGAGGATATGATAACCTACTGCCTGGAAAATGAATGCCCGGATCCCGGGCGATATATTGAGATGGATTTGAAACCCGAGGATAGAGTCTCCCCGCCCGGAGAAATAGCCGAAGATATCGACCATACCCTGCAGCTTCCCCTGCTTGGCGAGCTTGACCTGGTGGCCATGCCTCTGTTTGTCATGACCTCCCTGGTAGCATTCGTTGACGGTTTTAACCCCTGTTCTCTGTGGTTGATTACTCTACTTTTAGGAATTGTAATTCCCACCGGCGACCGGCAAAAAATAATAACAGTATCACTGACTTTCCTCCTGGTAACAGCTTCCGTATATGGCTTGTTTATTCTTGGTCTGCTCCGGACCATGGCTTACATCGGTTACATGAGCTGGATCCAGCGAATAGTGGCGGTATTTGCCCTGACTTTTGGCCTGGTTAATATAAAGGATTATTTCTGGTTTAAGAAAGGAATTTCGTTCACTATCCCCGAGCGGTTCAAACCAAAAATATTTCGCAATTTCCGGGAACTGCCTGAAAAAGAACAATCGGCTCCCCTGCTCGTGGGCGGTGTTGCCCTGATAGCCCTCGGAGTAGCACTGGTGGAGCTTCCCTGCACGGCCGGTTTCCCGGTTATCTGGTCCAGCATTGTCGGGGCCTATGAACTGGGGCTGGCCACATATATATCTCTTTTTGTGCTTTATATTTTCATCTATCTTTTGATTGAAATAATAATTGTGCTCAGCGCGGTAATTACCATGCGCTCCACCCGACTCCAGGAGGTTCACGGTCGGATTTTAAAACTGCTGGGTGGAGTAATCATGATCTCCCTGGCCGCTGTCATGGCTTTTTCTCCCAAGCTCATGGAAAGCATCAGCGCCGTGGTGGGGATCTTCATCCTCTCCTTCGGAATAACCACCTTAATTGTCGTCATCCATCAATATATCGTTCCCCGTTATAGAAACTGAAAATATATCTAAAAATTGGTTTAAAAAGAATTCAAGTCCTGGAGAGACAACATAAAAACAGTTATAAAGTTTGAAAGTAAAAAAGTTAGAAAGTTAAAACAAACCTTCTAAACCGTTAAAACTGTTTTCAAGCCCCAAAGGGGCGAAATACTTATAGCCCAGGGCGTGAGCCCTAGGTTTAAGGGTTAAAAAACAACAAGCCCTGAAAGGGCGAAATAATTTATAAAACCGCAGGGCGCCGGGCGCGGGGAGCGTGGAGCTAAACGCACAAAATCAAACTCTAAAAAAACGGAAACAAAAACCTGTTATGCCGGCCCTGCAGGCCTTAAAATCTGTTATACATCTGTAACCCAGGGTTTACACCCTGGGCTGCATTTATGTCGGCCTTACAGGCCTTGTAATTAGAAAACCAACCCGGATAAGTCAGTTTGAAGCTTTTAAGGTTAAAAGGTTTTAAGTTTGGAAGGTTTTTACTTTCACACTTTCATACTTTCCAACTTTCACACTGCAGTACGCCCGGGAGGGATTTGAACCCATCAACACTTCGCCTCCTGCTCTTCGAGGGGGAACAC
>CAZKRS010000042.1:0-10262 GCA_964555265.1 uncultured bacterium
CCGGGATTCGAACCCGGACACCGCTTGCGCGGCTTCGCCGGATTTCAAATCCGGTCCCTTGCCATTCGGACAGCCCTCCGGGGGTGGTCAGTTTATGGTTTCTGGTTCCTGGTTGCGGGTTATGTAAAATCCTGGTCCGCGTCGGGGTCTTTGTTTTCTGGATGTTCCGGTATATTATGGATCTCTTCTTTCAATTCCTTGATTTCATCCCGCAGCTCAGCGGCCTCCTCAAACTCTTCCTCCTCCACGGCCCGCTGAAGCCGCTGCTGGAGAATTTTTAGCTTTTTTTGCTGTTCGGTTTCCTCTTCCTCGACCTGGGCCGGTATTGCTGCTTCTTCCATCACTTCTTCTTCAACATAGATATCAGCATCCAGGCGTAGAGCCACGGCTATGGAATCGCTGGGCCGGGCGTCAATGACAATCTCTTTTTCTGAATCTTCTGGTTTAAGAATGATATTGGCAAAAAATGTTCCGTCCCGTAGATCGGTAATGACAACTTTTTCAACATTAATTTTCAAATCACCGATGACTGAAGCAATCAGATCATGGGTCATCGGGCGGGGAGCGTTTACCTCGTCAAGCTCCATCGCAATTGCCTGGGCTTCAAAGGAACCGATATAAATAGGCAGCCATTCCTGGCTGCTCTCATCCATGAGCAGAGCGACAAACCCCTGGTTGTAAGGACTCATTCCAACGCCGTGGACGTGAACGGGGATCATTCTAAAACCTCCTGACTGATCTATCGTAACTATAAATTTTAAACTGATTAACCCAGAATGTTAACTAATAATATTGTTAATGAGAAAAAAAACGGGATTTTAGTCAAATATCGTCGGTGAATCGGGGGAAGTGTCATCCAGCGGCGGGGAATCAAAAACATTATCGGGCCGTTTTATCCAGATTCTTTTTTCACCCGGCCGGCTGAGACCCAGTTTTTCCCGGGCCAGTTTCTGGATCAGGTAGGGGTCTTCCTGGAGTCTTTTTTCCCGGATGGCAAGATCTTCAGCTTTATTTTCCAGGCGCCGGTTCTCTTTTTCCAGCTCTTCACGGCGGCGGACGAGTTCCTCCAGCTGCTGGTCGGAGCTGTGGGCGAAGAGAACTATGGTGGCGGAAATTACAATCGCACCCAGCAACAGGGTGAAAATATATTTGTTATTAAAATCATTTTTTTTATCTTTCATATTGTTTCACCAGAAAATTCCGTTTAATCTAAAACTCGGTTCAGACATATTTTTTTGAAGAGTTAGCCGCCGGTATTAAATATTTTATTAATCAGCCGGCCCAGGTTTTCGCCCCATTCCAGCAGCTGCTCATCTGCTTCAGCCATACTTTCCTGCAGTGACATTGGCCGGTTGGGGATTGCGAATATCAAATCAAATTTATCATATAGCGGTTTGATATTTCCAGCCAGAGCTCCGGCCAGCCCGATGATCAGGCGGACGTTATTTTCTTTACCCGTGCCGGCAACCACCGCCGGAGTTTTACCGTAGGCGGTTTGGTTATCAATTTTTCCTTCACCTGTAATTAAAACATCGGCATTTTTAAGCAAACTGTTTAAACCTGTTACTTCCCCAACCAGTTGTGCTCCCGAGGTCAATTCTGCCCCCAGGAGCCCCATGAGTCCAAACCCGAGCCCTCCGGCAGCTCCGGTCCCGGGTTCTTCCCTCAGATTTTTCCCGGCGAACTTCTCAAGGACGTCCGCCCAGTTCTCCATATTGTTTTCAAGTTTTGCCACCATCTTTGCAGTTGCTCCTTTCTGGGGGCCGTAAACCCGAGCTGCCCCTTCCGGGCCAAGCAGGGGGTTGGTCACGTCACAGGCCACTTTAATTTCCAGGTTTTTAACGGCTGCGGGAACATCGCTGTCATCAATTTTATCTATTCCACCCAGATTTCCTCCGCCTCCTTCAACCGGTTGGTTATTTTTGTCCAGCAGTTTGAATCCCAGTGCCCGGGCTACTCCGGTTCCACCGTCAACTGTTGCTGAACCTCCGATCCCCAGCAGGATTTTATCGGCACCTTTTTCAGCGGCTTCACGGATAATCTGGCCGGTCCCGTAAGTGGAAGTTTTCATGGGATTTTGATCCCGCTTATCCAGCAGTGCTAACCCGGAGGCGGCAGCCATTTCAACTATTGCAGTATTAGCGTCCCGGGCGGCGACCCAGCCCCATTCTGCTTCAACTTCACCGCCCCGCGGCCCGTTGACGGGGGAACTTATAATCTCACCGTTTCGGGCTTCAACGACAGCTTCCACGGTTCCTTCCCCCCCGTCGGCCTGGGGGCAGGCGGTTATACTCCAGTTTTCTTTGAGCTGTTTTTTCAGCCCTTTTTCGACGATCCGGCATATTTTCGGTGAGGAGAGGCAACCTTTAAATTTATCCGGCGCAATTACAATATTTCTTTCCATTTGCTGTGCACCTCCAGGAACAGTTCAGGGGTTAGTTTATTAGGTCTTATTCTGCTGTCAATTCCTTTTTCCTGCAGCCACTGCCGCCACCTTTTTTTCATCTCTTTATTTTCGGCCAGGTTATTCAGAAGAGTTTTGCGGGGATACCGGAAACATTTTCTCGTTAGCTTGCGAGCCGACTCAAAGTTCAAATCGTTTTTGGCGGGAAAAAATTCTATCCAGGTAGAGTTTACCTCCGGGGGAGGGGAAAAAGCCCCGGGCGGCAGATCGTAGACAGCTTCAACTCGCCCGTATAAATCGAAGAGAAGGGAAAGACTGCCATAATTCCTATCACCGGGCCGGGCGATAATTCGGCGGGCAACTTCCTGCTGGATCAACCCCGCAAAAGAGTTTAGTTTTGGGCTGTTGCGCAGTATTTTGATCAGCAGGGGCCCGGTCAGGTGGTAAGGAAGATTCCCCACTAAAGGGTAGGGGGTATGTTTGTCCGGGAGCGGATATTTTAATATATCGGTTTGGATTAAAAACAGGTTACTATTCTCGAACTTTCCGGCCAGTTTCCGGCAAAAATTTTCGTCAAGTTCCATACCGAGTAAAAAGTTACGCTCAGGGAGCAGATATTCGGTGAGAGCTCCCCGCCCGCAGGCCCATTCGACGCCAAAATCAGCATAATTTATCCGGGTGGCTATACGCTGGAGCCAGTTTTCATCGGTAAGAAGTACCTGGCTCAGCCGGGGACACATTTATCTGCTGTGTCTCCGCAGCCAGCGGAGGCAGTTAAGAGCACTTTGAGGGTTAATTTTGTTGCTTCCTGCCAGGGAGCTGGCCGTGCCGTGGACGGGGCTGGCCCGGTAAAAACCGAGCCCCAGGGTGGCATGAACACCGGAGAAAAAATGAGCTTGCTTGAAAGGCGTTAATCCCTGGTCGTGATAGCAGGAGATGATCATGTCGGTATTTTGGCCCTGAACGGGCAGAAAACTGTCGGCGGGATGGGGACCGGTTATATTTATTTTGTCTTCTTTCAATTTTTCCAGGGCGGGTTTAAGGACGTTCATTTCTTCGTCGCCGAGACTGCCTTCTTCACCGGCGTGGGGATTAAGTCCGAGGAGAGCGAACCGGGGCGAATCGTTGCCGGATTTTTTAAAATAATCACTGCATATTTTTACTTTATCAATAACCAGTTTTGTTGTTATTTGTTCGGGGACCCGGCGCAGAGGAAGATGTCGGGTCAGCAGGGCGCAGTTAAATTTTTTACCGAAGAAAGTCATGACACCTTTTTTGCCGGCAAATTTTTCCAGATATTCCGTGTGGCCGGTAAATTTTGGATACCCGGCCGCCCGGACTGCATTTTTGGCCAGGGGCAGGGTAAGAAGTCCGCCGGTATTCCCCGTTTTCACAAATTCCAGGGCCGCTTTCAGGGCTTCAATCGCCGCCGTTCCTGTTTCTTTATCAGGTCGGCCGGCCGAAATTTTCCCGGGACTGATATCGCCGGCAATAAACCAGGAGGATTGAGCCTGTTCAACTGGTGAGGAGGTTGTTTCTAACCGGGGACAGATTTTTTCTTTTACGGCTTCTGGTCCGGTTATCACAATTTTTTCATTATTTTTTAGATTTTGAAGCAGATGGGGAATAAGTTCCGGGGAGGATCCGGCCGGATCTCCGCTGCTGACGATCCAGGTTTTTTTACCGTCAGGTGGCATCGTTGAGTTTACGAACAACCGAACGGGGAAGCCGGACGGTAAAGTTTTCTCTTAGTATATCCGGCAGCTTCCGGCGATAGTTTTCTAACAGGCGCCGGGTATATATCTCGTAGCTGGCTACCATTCCCGGCCAGGGAGTTATGCCCGGCACGCCGCTCCGGCTCCCGGTTTTGAATGCTATCAGGTAGTAATTACCAGCCTGAAAAGGTTCGCTCACCTCGTATTTTGAGAGCTCAAAAAACGGATATTCGATAGTTTCAGAGTGTGTTCTCCAGTGAAACCATCCTAAGTCGCCATTTTCTTTCAGATCCAGGAACGGATTTTGGACTGAATATTCCTGAAATAACCTGTTCCAATTTTCGACTGTTGGTGTATCGGACAGTTTGCTGTGAACTTTTTGGGCGGTTTTTTCATTTTCTACAGTTAACAGCCGGCCCCGGACTATGGTGGTTATATCGGGTATACCCCGCAGTGCCTCGGGAAACAGCCGCTGGAGGAGGATCATTTCTTTTTCCTGGGAAATCATCTGTTCTATAAATTCTTCTTCAGTTAGCCCTTCTTCCTGCAGATCTTCCTGGAATTGATCACCATCCTCCCGTTCTTTCATTCTTTGTAGATGCATTTGAACCATATTAGAAATTTCTTCCTCTTCCGCGGGGGTAATGAATTCATCAAGAGCTTTTTCAATGATTTTTTCGTCAATAATTCTGTTTAGATTTTCCCGCGAGAGTTTTTCTTTATCAAAATAATTTCTATATTCCTGGAGAGTTATAACCCGGTCTTCCACCACCGCCAGAAGGCGATTAATCTCCTCGGTTTCGCCGACCGGGGGAAGTTCCAGTTCCGCTCCATTGTTCGTATGGGAGGGCTCGCTATTTGAACTAACTTCAGCGGGAGCGATTAGACTGATCGGTAAAAAAATCAGAATAAATAAAAATGGTTTAATTTTCATATTGATAACCTGCAGGTTGAATTTAAAGATTTTATAAATTAAGCATGAACACAATATTATAACTTATTCAGGGCAAAGAAAGAATACTACCGCCCGGGGAAGAAAAGTTCAAAAAAGAAGGGTAAACAAAAGTTAGGAGGGATGAAACTATACGCTATTGCCCGTCAGTAGGATTCGAAATCGAGATAATTTTCAAGATCTTTTACTGTCTCCCAGTCAAGGCGGGCCGTCTTTTCGCAGTCACGAATATAAGAACACAATTCATCCATTTTGAAAATTTCCGGGTATTCAAGCACGGGGCCATCTACCTTGTGGTAGGTGAAAGTGATGCAATTGTATGGTTTTATGGACGGCAGGGGGGGAGGAAGATCCTCCAGTTTTTTTCTGAGCAGATTTATTTTCTTTTTATTTAATATCACGGGATTTTCAATTTTTGTTTCCTGGCTATCATCCTCGGATGATTTCTGGAGCCATAATTCTTCCCCGGCACCACCTGATATATAGCCTTTTTTTTCAAACCTCTGGACAACAAAAATACCGCCCGGCCCGACGATAAGATAGTCAATTCTCATATTTTCGCCGACAGGATAGGAGAGGGAGATTGAATATTCCGGGGTAAGCCGTTCTTTTAACCTGAACAGGATTCTATCCATCCCCCGGTTTTTCTTCTTTTTTTTCTCTTCCTGCTGGAACCTGGAAAAAAGTCTGATAGCGGCAATTACCAGGAAACCGCCCCCCAAAACCAGCAAATCATCGCTGCCGGTTGTCCGGAGAACGAAGCCCCCCAAAGCGAGCATTGAACCGCCGATAATAAATTCAAAACGGATCCATTTATTGATAAATTTTGTATCAACATCCGGGGATATTTTTTTGCCCGGCTTAAAAATACGTGGTGGTAAATGTTGATCTTTGTTTTCAGTCATTGTTTTGGACCGTTATCCTCCGGCAGATGTGATGAAGTTTTTTCTGTTGTTACCCCATATTTATCAAACCCAAATTTTTCGGGATCCAAATCGGACTGGCGGATAAATTGCCTGAGGTCTTCATTAATCAAGTGACAGCAGAGCGAAATTACTGCGGCATCACTTAAAACCCAGCCCCGGGAAAGTTTTTCTTTAATTACACCCCGGGGGTTCAAAAAATAGAGCAGGGCCCCGCCGGCGGCGGCTGCACTTCTCCAGGGGAGCGCATATCTGCCTTCCCACCAGTCCTGGAGCATTAACCCGAGCAGCCGGGCACGTTTCAGAGCACCAAGGATCTTTTCTCCCTGTTGTTTTTCATTAATCTCGTTTATTTTATTTTCAAGACTGTTAAGTAGATGTTCAATATCTTCTTTATTAATGTTGTCGGCCAGTTTTTCTATGATGAAATTTTCTTCATTCATTTTAAGCACCTCCGGAGATGATATATTTCTATTCGGAATAATTTTAGCCCGGATAGTGCAATAATAACAGCCTTTTAACCGGACAATATTTATAATTGATTTAAAATTTGTTTTTGTTAGAATTAATGACTGCCAATTTGACAAATAATTTTCTGGAGGTTGATTGTAATGATTAGTGACCGGCTGGCTGAAGAGATGGACAAACAGATAAAAGAGGAGTTTGAATCTGCTTCTTATTACCTGGCCATGGCTTCCTACCTGGAGGCGGAAAACTGGGAAGGATTTTCTAACTTTATGAAAGCCCAGGCTGTTGAAGAGATGGAGCACGGGATGAAGTTTTATAATTTTTTGCACGAGGTTGGTCACCGGGCTTTAGTACCCGCACTGGATCAACCGAAAATCGAGTATTCTTCCCTGGAGGAAGTCTTCCAGACTGCTCTTGACCATGAGAAACATATTAGCGGTCGGATTGACAAACTCGTGCAAATCGCCGCGGAAGAAAAAGACAGCCGGGCCCGTTCCCTTTTGCAGTGGTTTGTTGACGAGCAGGTAGAAGAGGAAAATACCATGGACGATATCCTGGTAAAGATCAAACGGATCGGTGACAGTGCCGCCCTTTATATGCTGGATAAAGAACTGGGCCAGCGTCAGCCGGGCGCCGAACAGGAGTAACTGATTGCCGGTGAAATTGCTTGTTTCAGTCCCGAATTAAATGTATCATATTTGTCTGTAATTTGGATAAGAAGCTTACAGGATAGTATTGTGAGGTGTTGTAGCTGTGGTTACTGCTGACGATGAACATCTGTTAACTCTTGGGAAGAAAGAGAACGGGGAACCTTACCAGGCTCTTGTGGTTGACGACTCGGGATTCATGGTCAAAAACCTGGTCAGGATGCTGGAGTCTTTTGACGCCGAAGTTCTCGCCACGGCCGAGAACGGCAAGGAAGCAGTTGATAAGGTTAAAGAGCTTGGCGATGAGATAGATTTTGTCACCCTGGATATTACCATGCCGGAAATGGACGGAATTACCGCCCTGGATAAAATGCTTGAGATTGACCCCGACCTGAAGGTAATTATGGTCAGCGCCATGGGCCAGGAGGACACGGTTAAGAAAAGTGTGATGAAAGGTGCCAAGCATTTCATTGTTAAACCTTTCCAGCGGGAAGATGTTTTTGGAAAATTGGAAAAGTCCATTAAGGGAGAAGGATAATGAAGGCCCAGTTTATCAATCCTTTTGTGACTGCCGCCATTTCAACCCTGGAGCAGTTCATACCCGATATAGAAATTGAGCGGGGGGAGCTGGATTTTGCATCTGCACCCGCTGAAACCCTGGGAGCGGCCGTATACATTGGTATATCCGGTGACCTGCAGGGTCGGGTCATATATGACATGGGCCGAACCACCGCGGTTAAAATTGCCAGCGCGATGAACCAGGAGGATCTGCCGGGGTTAAATGATATGGTTCGCTCAACCATCCAGGAGCTGGGAAACATTATTTCCGGAAATGCGTCCAGCAAACTGCACAAGGAACTGGACGGGAAACATATTGATATTACCCCCCCCTCGATGATTGTCGGTAACGATACACAGATTTCCGACAGTGTCTCCTCAAAATATCTGATGGTTCCTTTGAATACCAACTACGGCCAGTTAATAATCAACGTGAATATCCGCGAAAATTAAACCGATGGCTGAACTAAAACAATCCCGCCCGCTTAATATTTATCCTAAATCTCCCACCCGGGAAATATTTATCGTCCACCCCGGGGAGGGGCGAAAACTGGATCTTCTGCAGTCCGAACATGAACTGGATTATTATCTGGAGCAGGAGGATTTTATTAACGCTACCGATAACTTCCAACAGGTTACCTTAAAGCAGGAAAACGACTGTGAACAGGAAGTTATTCTTGTGAATAATGAATTAAAGAAAGACCTCGGCAACCCGAAGCAGGTGAAGATGTTCCGGAAGGGCGACAATATTTTTCTGAAACCGCTGACCTGATTTTTTCTGTCCGAAAACCCCTCTTTTTTGAAATATTTTTTCTTTAATTGTGGGGGGAGGATGTCGAAATTAAAATATGAATCAAGAAAATTTCTGAAGGGAGGTGGTCTGGATGAGCAGTGAAGTGGAATTTGATTTTTCCAGCGACGAGGCGGCTCGTGAGACTATGGAGAATTATATCCGCGAAAACTTTTCGGACCTGCTGGGAGAAAAGATCAAGCTTCTTGATGCCCCCAACGGGCTGGAACTACTCCACCAGGAAGTGCGGGTTCTGATTGAGGAAGAGGGAATTTCCGCCGAAGAACTGCTGAAAGCGGCCTGATATTATACTTATTATTTTTTGACAGGTCTTAAAACCCGGGGCCGGCAGGGTCCCGGGTTTAATTATGTACGTTAGAGGACGGCTGAACGCATTGCGGGGTCGGGCCTGGGGATGACCACCCGTTCAATCAGTATTCCATCCTCTTTGATTGTTTCGCAGCCGGCATCCACTGCGGAGTTTACGTCCTCCACGGTGCCGGTGAGTGTGAAGTATCCTTTCCCGCCGAGGGCGTTAGCCAGCCGGACGTCGATAAGCTGGACATCTGCCTTTTTAGCGGCGGCATCGGCGGCGATAATAGTGGACGCGGCCGAGAAGGTTTCCACAATCCCCAGGGCCTGCAGTTCTTCTACCGGAGCCAGCCCCCGGAGCGCCGGGACGAGCTGACTGTGGATGTTGGGAATAAGTAGTTTTTGAACGAGAGCGTGACCGGCTATTTCCATCCCGGCGTCGATTGATTTTTCCACGTCGCCCACCAGGCCGGTGATCAGGACTATAAATTTACCGGGACAGACAGAGTGAGACTCCACAAGCTGGCTGTCGGCCGCTTTAACAAGTTTGTCGGTTACCTGGAAACCCTTGGCTATGCTGCTTAATTCTATCAGTCCAATTGCGTTTTTCATTGTTTTATTCCTCCGCCGAAATTTCGATAAGGTTGTCTGTTACCTGGGTAACTTTGCCCCCGATGCTGGCATGAACCCGGGAGCCCAATGCACCCCGGGGGATTTCACCGATTAATTCCCCTGCTTCGACATCCTGATTTTTTTCGACCACCGGTTGTGACGGGGCCCCGACATTCTGGTGAAGGGGGATCTTGACCCGGCTGGCGCTGATATTTTTAAGTGGAAAATTTTCAATTTTATATTGGTCGAGTTCCAGGCGGATCATCATCCTGTTTGTGTTTACCCGTCTGAAATCTCGCTCTTCGTGGGGGATTGTATCCTCCCGGTTGTGGGGGTTTTCAATCCCGGCCTCCTGCAGTTCCTCCCGGAGTTGAACAAGGACGTTGCGGGGGGAAAGATCCAGAGGGCAGGCAAACAGGTCACAGAGTCCGCATTCACAGCAAAGATATGACATGGTTAGATCGACCTGTGTCTGTTCGGGGGATATAAACAGACTGCGCATAATCTTGTGTGGTTCCAGGGCATGCCCGAGTAAATTCCGAGGACAGACGATAGTGCATTCAAAACACTGGTCGCACATTGACTGGCCCCGCCGGTAGTTAACGGAGATATCCCGGGATTTCCTGATCGCGGTGTTATTGTCTTCAGGTAAAACAAGCAAACCGCCGCAGGTCTTATTAATCGAATGTTCGCGATCGACGACATTACCGGTCATCGGCCCGCCGGAAATCAGGACATAATTTTCCGTGAGTGGTTTTGCTTCATCGACCAGTTCGCCCGCCGAAATTCCCACCGGCACCTCGGCCAGGTAAGGTTCGGCTACTTCTCCGGCCACAGTAATCCAGCGGGTGGTCACCGGTTTTTCTTCTTTGTCGGCCAGG
>CAZKRS010000043.1:0-10223 GCA_964555265.1 uncultured bacterium
GGTAAGTAGGGAGCAATCAACCAGAAGTTTTTTCACGGGCACTCACTTTTTTTATATGAATTCAGGCAGATATTCAAAATCCTTCTCAGCAATATATTTCCGGTATAACTTTATGGTCGACAGATCACTCTGTAAACTCAAAAAATCAGCGACCGGGTCCGGGGAGCTAATATTCTGTAAAAAGGGCTCCCGCTCGTAAATTATTTCGGGGTTGTTTGCCAGGAAATCATAAAGGCTACTAATAAGCTGGCGGGCTTCCCCGGTGGCGGGAGAATCGCTTAATTTTAGATATAAGTTCTCAAACAAAAAATCTCGCAAATCATCCATGGCCCGGGCAACCTGTTTTGACATCATTATTTTATCCGCATTACTGCTGGTATTAATCATGTCCCGGACCGAACAATCAATACGTTCGCTGCATTTTTCTCCCAGGACCCGGCGGGGACATTCTGGTATATCATTCCGTTTCAAACGATTTTCTTTGAGGGCATCGTCGATATCGTGGTTAAGATAAGCAATACTATCACAATAGCGGACAATGGTCGCTTCAAGCGAAAGAGGGGAACCGGCGACCATGCTTTCAAATATACTTCTTTCCGGCTTGGAATGACGCGCAATACCGTCGCGAACCTCACGGGTAAGGTTTAGACCTTCCCCTTCTTTCTCCAGACAATCAACCACCCGGAGGGATTGTTCGCTGTGATGAAACCCCCGGGGCGACAGCCGGTCAAGGACCGACTCACCAACATGGGCGAAAGGAGTATGACCAAGATCATGGCCCAGAGCGATTGCTTCGGTTAAATCTTCATTTAAATCGAGGGCCCGGGCAACCGTCCTGCTTATCTGCATCACCTCCAGGGTATGGGTCAGACGGGTCCGGGCATCATCATGGACAGGTTCAATAAAAACCTGGGTTTTAAATTTAAGACGCCGGAAGGAGGGGGAATGCAGTATACGATCGCGATCAACCTGGAAACAGGTTCGGACTTCATCTGGAGGCTCTTCGCAGAGCCGGCCCCGGCTTTCGGCGGCAAAAACTGCATTTTCTGCCAGCCGGTTTAGCTCTTCTTCTTCAAGTTTCCGCCGAATACTATCCCGTTCGCAGGATTTCATTTACCAGGGCCATATTTTAGGGTTCGGGACGGACAATTTCATTATGTTCAAGATAATTGGCTCCAAATGAATCGGGTAGCAAATCCTCGACGGTACTTATCTTATAATCACCGCTGGTATTTGCCATAATAACTTTCATTTCAGCATTAAATTCATTCATAACCTGCCGGCAGGCACCGCAGGGAGAACCAATACCGTCCCCGGTTTCCAAAACAATAGCGATCGCGGAAAACTCTTTATCGCCTTCGGAAATTGCCTTAAATATTGCCGTTCGTTCGGCACATATTGTTGAACCGTAGGCAGCGTTTTCGACATTACAGCCGGTATAAATCTCACCATCGGTGGAAAGCAAAGCAGCTCCCACCCTAAAATTACTGTATGGAACGTGAGCATTTTCCAGAACAGAAGTTGCTTTTTCAACCAGAGTCTCTTCAATAGGAGTCAGCTCTTCCATCCTTTTTAAACCTCCTGTTTTAAAAGTATAATATTAAGTTGATTGGACAGTGGAGTTAATTTCAGCGCGAAGCTCAGATTTAAGCTCTTCTTCCACAAAAGCCGTATCAACAGCATTCAGCAGAATTTCTTTCAAATCGGCGAGCTCAAGTTCAAACTGGCGGGCGGCCATCAGAAATTCTTTATTAATATCAGTATTACTGACCCGGGGATCGTCGGTATTAATCGTAACCTTGACGCCCCGCCGGTAGTATTCTCCAAACGGATGTTCGGGGAGAGATTTTACAGCCTGTGTCTGCAGGTTACTGGTCAGGCACATTTCCAGTGGAATCTGTTTTTCAACCACTTCTTCAACCAGTTCGGGATCATCCTGGAGACGGACACCGTGGCCAATTCTATCCGCTCCCAAATCCACAGCCTCCCGGATATTATCAACCGCACCCGCTTCCCCGGCGTGGATAGTCAGCGGAAGATCATACTCTTTGACAAGTGAAAAAGCCTCGGAATGGGGAGCGGCGTCAAACTGGCTTTCATCGCCGGCAAAATCGATTCCCGCTATTCCCCGTTCTTTATATTTTTCGGCCAGTTCAACCACTTCCAGACTATCCTCGGGGTTCGTCCCCCTGTAAACACAAAGAATCAACCGGACGAAAACCCCAAACTCCTCCCGACCGGCCTCCAGACCCTCAAGAACGGCTTTGATATGTTCTTCTTTTGTCGCCCCCTGCTCTAATAGCAAAACGGGAGCAAACCTTGTTTCCGCATAAATTACTCCCTGCCGGGCAAGATCTTCACACAACTCATAAGCTATCCTCTCCAGGGCTTGTGGATACTGAAGAACCGGATAAAAAGTTTCAAAACATTCCAAAAAATCTGACAGACTGCGACAATCGGGCTGAACCTGGACATGGTTGGCAAGGGTATCAACCTCAAAACTGGGCAGATCCACATCAAACCGGCGGGCAAGATCCCGGATGGTTTCAGTACGAATTGCGCCATCCAGGTGGAGATGAAGGTCAAGCTTGGGTAAATTTAAGACAGTATCCTTATCTATTTTCATATTATTAGCTCCTATAACTGTTATGAATTAAATTTCTGAAGTAACCCCGAAGGGGGGAAACAGAGATTATATCAAACTTTTCTTTGATTGGAACACTGATCCAACCCGTTATTTAAATTTTCCCCGGTTGTGCCGGAGATTATTTAATCAATCATCGGAATCTTCTGACCGGTCGAGAAGTTTTTGCTGAAGATTACGAATTTTCTTACGTCTTTTTTTCTCCACTTCCGGGCGAAGTCTAAAATTAAGTTCCACCGCCGCCCCTTCATGCAGATCATCCGGTAAAACCGCAACCGGCAACTGGAAAGTAAACTGCGGTTCTATCACTTCAAGGACAGCTATACCCTCTTCAATCCGATCTACGATAGCTATTTTAAACTCTTCGTTTTCACTCATTTTTATTCCTCCCGTTTATTTTCAGATTTAAAATCCAGCATTACTCCGTCCAACTGGCTACCACAAATTCCATTTTTCACCTCCAGATCAAGCAAGCAGCTCCCCCGGACGTCAAGCTCCGGATCAGCCGCAAAACTAACCCCCGGAGGAATAGTACAACTCAACCACTCATCGCCGGCAACCAGCGTAATTTCACGGGGGTCATTCGGCGAAATATTTACGATTTTCCCCTCTGTCAGGACACGTAGCGGCGAATTACCAAACCCCCAGGGGGCCGTATTTTTTAATTCTTTTGCCAGTTTTTCTTTAATCTTTCCGGGTTCTATTTCAAGATCATAATTTAAATCCAGAGATTCTGCTTCAATTCCGGCGCCGGGAATTAACCGTTTAAACTTATTAATTATTTTTGAACGGTCAGAACAACCAAACTCAAAACTGCACCAGTCTTCACCGGTAAAAATATTTTCAACCAGTTTCGAAACAGATTCCGCCAGGGCAAAATCAAGCTTTTCATAATAGCAGACAGCAACTGATTGTTTTTCGTCCCGGGGAAGAAAAAGTAAAACGGGAACTTCAAACCGGCCCCGCAGCCGGCCGGCGAGCCAGCGCAATTCCTGGTAGGTATAATCCTCAACCGTCCCGACAATACCTCCGCCGGCAAAATCCAGCTCGATCTCCGGATAGTATAAATTTTTTGTCTCAAACAATCTGCCGGCAAGATAAGAAGCCAAATCCGAGTCCGCAGTTGAAAGCAACTGCGACAGTTTTTTCCACTCGCCCCGCCCGGCCCATCTTACCAGCCTGCGGGTTACCGGCCGGGGTATCCCCGTTTCAAAACTGTTATTATAGGAAGGAAGCTTTTTCTTCACCTCCACCGTCCAGAGGGGATTATTTTCCGCAATAACCTCCAATCCCTTCCGGTAGAAACAGCGGTTATTTAAATTCAACCGCCGGTTGGAAAGTTCTATTCCAAGAGCCACAAGCGGATATAACTGTTCCAGACGGTCAATTATCCGCCGGCTTCCTTTTTCTTTTATCCGGGAATAAATCAAACCTGAAGCCCGGGCATCGGCAAGAGCCCGGTGGTGTTGATCAAGAGTTATTCCCAGGTGGTCAGCCACAGTTTTTAGTCCATACCCGGGCAATCCCGGAAGTGAAGACTGGGCCTGGCGCATGCTGTCTTCAAATTCAAAATTAAACCGTTGACCAAGATATTTTTTACCGTGGTGACGTAAGAAAGAAATATCGAAACCGGCGTTATGAGCGACAAGAACATTATCACCGCAAAAATCTACAAAATCCCCAAGTGCTTTCTCTGGTGGAGGAGCAGAATTTAAATCATCCCCGGAAATACCGGTGATTTCTTCAACTTTGCCGGGAACTGAATCCACCGAGCCCACAAAAGTTTCAAACTCTTCGACGGGCTGGCCCCGTTTGAATTTCAAAGCTCCTATTTCAATTATTTCCGAGCGGCGGGGATTTTTACCGGTTGTTTCCAGGTCCACGGCCACAAAATCAGGCGGCACCTGCTTATAATAAGCACGCAAAAGCACTTCGGAGAGCCAGAAGGCCAACCCGCAGGTGCCCGCTGAAACCGGAGCCGGGGGTGTTATCGGCCGGTAATTAACAGCTTTTTGGTCAACTTCAAGATTTTCAGCGGTAAGCAGCAGTATTTCGCGCTCCCCCGGGGTTGGTTCCGGTTGCAACATCTCGCCCACAAACAGCAGGATAGAAGCCTCGGAACTGCAATCTGAAAGCTCCATTTCATTTTGAAAATTACAATTAATCCGGTTCACCTGGCCGCCAATTTTTTGCAGGGTTTGTTCAAGAATAAGGGCGGCGGGAAAATTTTCCACCTGGCGGGAGGAAACTATAAGATCAATTACTTGCCTGTTTTTTATTGCTTCGGCCAGGATACTGCCAGCCGTTTCAATGCCTTCTATCCGGTAGGCGGAAGGAAGACGGGAAATGGAAGGCTTCAAGAAACCGGCCGCTTCTTCTTTGCTATCCCTGCCCCGGGCAGCTAAAAAACGGGCCAGGAACGGACTGATTTCAAACTTTTCCTGCAGGTTATTAACTGAACTTTCTCCGACAGTCCGCCTGCGGGCGGTAATATAACCCGGTTTCAGTTTCATAATTATTCAGCCCCGGGAGCACCAGGATCAGTCAACCGGCATCTGGATTATCAGGTCACGAACCAGCTTTTTGAACTTGTTTTTGGCTTTTTCCGTGGCCTCAATCACTTCTTCGTGATCAAGCGGTTGGTCCAGAATTCCGGCTGCCATGTTTGTTATACAGGAAAGCCCCAGGACCCGCATTCCGGCGTGATTGGCAGCTATCACCTCGGGAACGGTGGACATCCCCGCCATATCCCCGCCCCAGGACCGATACATTTTTACTTCAGCCGGTGTTTCATAGGTGGGACCCATGGAAGCGACGTACACTCCTTCTCGCAAATTCAACCCCTGGTTTTCAGCTGTGTCCCTGGCCAGTTTTTTTAACTCCGGATCATAAGCATAGGTCATATCCACAAACCGGGGTCCCACCTCGGAGTCGTTTTCCCCGATCAGGGGATTATTACCGAGGAAATTAATATGATCTTCAATCAGGGCCAGATCACCGACATCGAACTGTTCGTTCACCGCCCCGGAAGCGTTGGTCACAATCATCTGTTTGCAGCCCATTGCTTCCATTACCCGGACGGGAAAGACAAGATCCGCAAGATCATGGCCTTCGTAATAATGATACCGACCCTGCATCAAATAAACCGGTGTATCCTCCAGCCGGCCCAGTATCAACCGTCCGGCATGACCTTCAACCTTTGATTCCAGAAACCCGGGAATCTGTTCATAATTAACTACAGTCGGCTCTTCTACCTCTTCGCCCAGTTCCCCCAGCCCGGAACCAAGTATTAACCCCAGTTCGGGCTGGATATCCGTTTTTTGTGCTAAAAATTCTACTGCCGATTCAATCTGCTCAACTAAATCCGTCATTTTATAAATACCTCCACCTTGATTTTAGATTTTTCCTCGGGATATTCAATTAAATTTGATCCAACTTCTTCGCCGTCTGCAATTACTTTATCAATTTCACCCTCGGGATTTTCATCCTGGTGGATCTGCACTTTCCAGCGCACTCCCCGGTGATATCGTGTTACCTCCGCTTCATCCCAGTGGGGGGGTAAAACCGGATCAACACGCATACCTTCCCATTCCGGTCGGACTCCCAGCAGGTAATCAATCACTCCCCGGTAAATCCAGGAAGCGGTTCCCGACAGCCAGTGATAATTACCTTCGCCAAAATCGGGGGAATCCGGACCGGTGACATTCTGACAGAACACGTAGGGTTCCAGCCGGTAATGATCCGGATGTTCCCGGCCATGAGTGGTGGGGCTCAGTTTACGCAACAGTTCGAAGGCTTCCTGGTTGCGGCCAAGTTTAGCAAGGGCAATTATGGTGAACGCAGCCGCATGTGAAAATATGGAACCATTCTCTTTTTTTCCGGGTATGAACTGGGTGATAACTCCAATTTCAGGATCTATTTCTCCGTAAGCGGGAGCAAAATATCGATACCCCCAGCGGGTATCCAGTTCTTCTTTCACGGCGTCAAAAGCCTGCCCGGCCCGCTCTTCGGGGGCCACATCACAAAGAACCGCCCAGGTCTGGGTGTTCAAGAACAACCGGCCGTATTCGTTCTCACTGCTGCCAATCTCCCGGCCGTCGTCAGCAAAAGCCCGCAGATACCAGTTGCCGTCCCAGCAGTCATCGTTGATCACTTCTTTTAATTCTCTGGCGGCTTGTTCATACTCCTCAATCTTTTCATCATAACCAGCAACCCGTTTAAGAATCTCCACCGCCATCTTTAAAGAACCGTGCAAAAACTGGCCGATCCAGACCGATTCGCCTTTCCCCTCCTCGCCCAGCGTATCAAGAGCATCGTTCCAGTCGCCATACCTGATCAGGGGCAAACCCCGCTCACCACGCTGGGTAAGCACATAATCAATCCCCTCCACCATGTGCTGAAGAACGGTGGATTTTTTATCCGACTCCAGATAACCCACTTCTTCCTCCAGAAACTCCCAGTCTCCACTCTCTTTCAGGTATGCGGAGAGAGCAAGAGGAACCCAGAGCGGATCGTCAGCGTTATCACTTTTATCGTAATCCCGAGCCCCCCGGGGCGTCCGGTGGGAATTCAGTCCGTTCTCAAAAGTAAAGGAAAGGATATGTTTAATTTTAGCCCGGGCTTCATCTGCAGCCAGCGGAGTAACCCCGAACGACTCGTGACAGGCGTCCCGGTAGCCGGTATAACCCTGCGAGGAGTGCCAGAAAGACGGTGCCCGACCAAACCAGGTGTTAATGGTAACCTGGGTGGGAAGCCAGGTGTTAACAATATGCTCCAGGTCTTCGGACGGCAGACTGACCTGGACCTTCCCCGTCCTCTCCTCCCAGTAGCGACGGGTCTTCTTGAGAGCTTCTTTCGGATAACCGGGATCCTGGATCTGCGACCAGTCATTTGTATCAACTTCTTCCCGGGGCAGAACTCCAACGATACAGGCCAGCTCTTCCGTTTCACCACCGGCAATCGTCATTTTCCAATCAAAAGCTCCCACAGCATCCTCACCGGTAACCTCATTTTTGCCCAGCTGGCCGTATTCCAGGGCCGCCGGGTTGTGATAGCTGCGATAGGGACCAAAGAAAGAACTCCGGCTGGCCTCCCAGCTTGAAGGGGTCCGGGTGGCTGTTTTATAGACCGCATAAGGCCACTGTTTGATCTCCCGGGGGGTGGAGGTCAGTGTTTCCCAGTGTCTTTTTGTTCCCACTAATACCTCCTCTTCCGGACGGTAGGAAACATTTTTAAACAGCAGATCCCACTGGCGGTCGGTGGCGTCCCGGGCCGTATTTCCCATCAGCCATTCACAGACCGATATGATCCGGAGGTTGCGATTTTTCTTACCGGTGTTTTCAACCTTCAGATACCAGATTTCATGGTTCCCGTCGGGAGGGACAAAATAATCAATTTCAGTTTTTATATCTTCAAACAAACCCTCAAGGGTGGTAATACCCGGTTGATGGGTGGAGCTGAATTCCTCCAGCCGCCCGGTCATCGGAACCCGGTTGGGGGACCAGGCAAATTGATGTTCTTCATCAACTATGTAGAAAAACCGGCCCGGACAATCACGCTGAATTTCATCCATGCTCCGGCGCAATACCCCGTGGCGAGCGGGATCCTGGTAAAAAGAAAACCCACCCCCATGCTGGCTGATCAATGCACAGTAATCACCGTTGGTCAGGTAATTTATCCACGGTTGTGGTGTTTCCGGCCGGTCAATCTTAAACGAACCGTCCGGGTTGAAATCACCGTATTTATAAGTCATTTTTTTGACCCCCATTTTATTCGGAATGTTCTGTTTCAAGTGAATGAGACTTTATCAACCTTGAAATCCAGTGTCAATAGTCTGAAACCATCTCCCCTCAAATAAATTTAATCTTTTTGCCGGATAGATATAATATTAGTTCCAAGATTCAAAATTATTCAAAGGAGTTATAGCTATGAATATCAAAAAAATTATGGGAGAAGTAACCGAACTTGCCGAAGAGGCAGCGGAGGCCACCCTGGAAATTTACCGGGAAAATTTTGACGTTGAATACAAGAAAGACGAGAGAAACTCCCCGCTCACGGAAGCTGATAAAGCTTCCCACGAGATTATTGTGGCCGGGCTGGCGGATATCACCCCGGATATTCCGGTGATCTCGGAAGAGTCAAGTTCAAACATGGATTATGCGACGAGAAAAAATTTCGATAAATTCTGGCTCGTTGATCCCCTGGACGGGACCCGGGAGTTCGTGAAAAAAAACGACGAATTTACCGTGAATATCGGGCTGATTGAAAACCGCCGGCCACGGGCAGGAGTTGTGGTTGTTCCCACAACGGATGTTGTTTATAAAACTGACGGAAGGAACGCATTGAAAATTAAAAATAACATCGAGGAAGAAATGACTGTCTCCGACGTCCGGAAGCTCGAAGAAGCCATTGCCACCCGCAGTCGTTCCCACAGCGGGGAGCAGGTAAAAAAACTATTTGAGCGGGTTGATTTCAAGGATACTCTCCCCTGCGGCAGCAGCCTGAAATTTTGCCGGGTCGCCGAGGGCAGCGCTGACGTATACTGCCGTTTTAATCCAACCTGGGAATGGGATACGGCGGCCGCTCATGCAGTGGTGAAAATTGCCGGGGGCAAAATAACACAGCCGGACGGAACTGCTTTAAAATACAATAAAAAATCATTGAAAAACGAAAACGGATTTTTGGTCAGCAACAACTTGCTGCACGATACAATACTCCAGAAAATTCAAAGTATAACCGGCAAACAATAAGCTCTTGACAAAGCTGTAATCGTCCACTACTGTTTATGCAGCAGGAGAGTTGCTTGCTGACCATAGAAATTACCTCCGCAAGTTTGTCCTGGAAATTTACCTTTTTATTTAAAAATTTAAGTAAGTAATAAATAAACCATTTTTAAAGGAGCGGTACTAATGATTGATTTATCAATAAATGAAGATCAGCTGGAAGATGCTGTTGAGCAGGCCCGGGAGAAAGATATTATTGTTCCCACGCTGGAAGAACAGAAAAATCCGGAGCTGATTGACGGCGAGATAAAAGAGGAACTTACGGAGATTGGTCTCTGGGATATCAACCCCCGGAATTTGTTCCGGATAACCTGGCAGAATGAACCGGTTGAACATGGAGGGCAGTTTGGCGGTGTAAACTACGTTGAACTTCCGAAAGAGCTTACCGGTGTTGACGCCCGTATTATTGCCCTGGTAGGTAAATGGTTCCCGACGGGATGTCATAAAGTGGGGGCAACTTTTGGCTGTCTTGTCCCCCGGCTGATAACCGGACAGTTCAATCCCGCCTACCACCAGGCAGTCTGGCCTTCAACCGGTAACTACTGTCGGGGCGGCGCCTACAACTCGGCGCTTATGGCCTGCGATTCAATTGCTATTCTTCCCGAGGGAATGAGCCAGGAAAGGTTCGAATGGCTGTCAAAAGTTGCCGGAGAAACCTTTGCCACCCCCGGAACCGAATCAAACGTGAAAGAAATTTTTGATAAATGCTGGGAACTGCGGGAAGATCCCGAATACAAGGATCGGATTATTATTTTTGACCAGTTCCAGGAGTTTGGGAACCACCTCTGGCATTACGA
>CAZKRS010000044.1:0-10165 GCA_964555265.1 uncultured bacterium
AGTATTTTAAAGATTCAGAATTATTTTTGAATAATAACTGTCCCGGAAAGAGGAAACAATTAGGTAAATTTTAATAGCTGTAAACATCTCTGGTTACCGGTTTCCGTAAAGCCGAAAAGATTTTAGGTTTTGTGGACAGTTGATACAATATTAAGTTACTGACAGGAAAAAAATCAGGAGAAAAGGTGATAGAAATGGGATTGAAAGAAGAGATAATGGCAGATTTTAAGACGGCAATGAAAGAGAAGGATAAGATGCGGCTCTCCACCTTAAAACTTCTCAAATCTTCACTGCGCAACAAGGAGATCGAAGAGGGCGGAGATCTGAAAGAAGAAGAAATCCGGGCGTTGCTGGCTAAAGAGGCGAAGCAGCGGGAGGAATCGATCGAGCAGTATGAGAAGGGAAACCGGCAGGACCTGGCCGACAAGGAAAAGAAAGAGCTGGAAATTATCCAGTCCTACTTACCCGACCCGCTTTCGGAAGCTGAGCTTGACGAGCTTGTGGATAAAGTTATTGAAGATACCGGCGCGGCAGACATGTCGGACATGGGCCAGGTGATGGGAAAGATAATGCCGGAGGTCCGGGGACGGGCGGATGGGGCAAAAGTCCAGCAGTTGGTCCAGCGGAAACTGAGTTAGCTACCGGGGCCGAATCCACGTCCTGCAACCAGTAACCAGTTCAACGCTCTTGTTTTATTGAAAAAAAGTTGAAATAATCATCTAAACATCAGGAAATCAAACACCTTCAAGGGGGCGAAACCCGTGGCAGATAAGAATCAGAAAGAAGAAGTGTTATCAGCAACGATAGGTTCGATTGAGAAGGAATTCGGGGAAGGTTCAATCATGAAACTTGGTGAATCCAAGCAGGCGGATGTGCCTGCGATACCGACCGGCGCCCTGACGCTTGACCAGGCAACCGGCGTGGGGGGGATACCCCGGGGCCGGGTGACTGAGGTTTACGGTCCGGAATCCTCCGGGAAAACCACCCTTGCTCTTTCCGCAATTGCCGAAGCGCAAAAGCAGGGCGGGATCGCCGCTTTTATTGATGTGGAGCATGCTCTTGATCCTCATTATGCCGAAGCGATTGGAGTCCAGGTGGATGAGCTTTACGTAGCCCAGCCCAATACTGGCGAGGAAGCGCTGGAGATTACCGAAAAACTTGTGCGCAGTGGAACTATTGATATCGTGGTGGTTGATTCAGTGGCCGCATTGGTTCCCCGGGCAGAAATAGAAGGAGAAATGGGGGATGCCCATATGGGGTTGCAGGCCCGGCTGATGAGCCAGGCTCTCCGAAAGCTTTCGGGGGCGATCAGTAAATCTAAGACGGCCTGTCTGTTCTTGAACCAGATCCGGGAGAAGATTGGTGTAATGTATGGAAACCCGGAGACGACTCCCGGAGGCCGGGCGCTCAAATTTTACAGTTCTTTGCGCCTGGATATAAGGAAGATTGACGTCCTGAAGGACGGGAGCGAATCAAAAGGAATCCGCTGCCGGGTTCGTTGTGTAAAAAATAAGGTAGCTTCCCCTTTCCGGGAGGCCGAGTTTGATATTATTTATGGGAAAGGAATTTCCACTGACGGCTGCATTCTTGACTGTGCGATTGAAGAAGAAATTGTCCAGCGCAAGGGCAGCTGGTACAGCTACGGTGACCTTCAGCTGGATCAGGGCCGGGAGAACACCCTGGAATTTCTCCAGGATAATCTGGAGGTCCTGGAAGAAATTGAACAAGAAGTCAAAAAAAAGCTGGGGCTTATCGAAGCCGCAGCCGCCGGGGAAGAGGAAAAATTGGAAGAAAATCAAGACGAGTAGTATATCTTGACCACCGTTCGGGAAATAAAACGAAGATCCGGGGGAAAAACTGAGATAGTTCTTTCCGACGGGGAGAGGCTGATGTGGCCTTCCCCCGTTGTTACCGGTTCCTCTCTGCAAGAAGGTGATAGCATATCTCCTGAAGAAATTGAGGAGGAATTGCGCAACCGGGCGGAGGAAATTTTTCCTGGAAAAGCCCGCAAATATCTTGCCCGGTACATGCGCACGACCCGCCAGTTTAGCGAGCATTTCACCGCCAAAGGCTACCCATCCTCCCTGGTTAATTCTGTTGTTTCGACTCTTAAAGAGGAGGGTTTTCTTGACGATAGCCGGGTGGCCAGGGAACACCTTAGAAAACGATTGCAAACCAAGCCCCGGGGCCGGAGTAAGCTGATTGCGGAGCTAAAACAGAAAGGTATTGAGAGTAAACTGGCCCGCCGGATCGTGGATGAGCAGGTGGATCCCCAAAAAGAACGAAATTTAGCCGAAAGATTTGCTGAGAAAAACAAGGGACTTGAGGCAAGAAAACTGGCTTACAGGTTAAAATCCCGTGGTTTTCCCGCCCCCATCATTCACGATGTGGTTGAAGAATACGGGGATTAAAAAGGCCTGTGACGGTTAATACCAACGATATTTAACAGTTAATCCGGAACAAGAAACAAGGAACTTTTAATATCCGGGGGAGTTTGCCTTATCGGCGACGTATACCCAGGCGGGGAAAATATTCAACCAGACCCTGTGCAGTTCCACCGGGCCGAAAACCTTCTCGATATTTTCTTTATAATCCCGGGAATACTGAAACTGGATGTACCTTCCGCTTGGTTTCAGACAATCGTAGACGGTATGTATGATTGTTTCGGAGAGCTCATCGGGCAGAGTGGTCAGGGGGAGACCGCTTACAACGTAGTCCAGCCCTTCAATATTTTCCTCGCGGATGATGGAATCAAGTTTTTCCGCACTGCGGTTGAGTATTTTTATTGCATCCCGCTTGGGGTGGTCGGAGTATTTTTGTTCCAGTTCTTTGCAGAAATTATCTACAATTTCAATCAACAGGAGCCGGGAATCCGGATGCATCCGCCGGACGATTGGTCCGGTAAGTGCCCCGTCAGCCGGGCCCAGCTCCGCTATAGCGCGGGGCTGTTCGAAGTCTATCTGGTCCGCAATTTTCCGGGCCAGAAAACGTGAACTTGGAAATATTGTCGAAAGTTCCCGTGGGTTACGGATAGCTTCCACTATCCAGCTGTATAAACTCATAATGAAAAAAGTATAGTAGATATTTCGTGATATTCAAACATAAAAACTCCAACCACCAAATATGAAGCCAGAACCGAAGCATCTCTCCTCCCCAGGAGGGAGGGGATTAAGAGCAAAAAGCCTACCTTCTCCGGGGGGGAGGGACTCAGGAACCCGTTTGGTTCTCTTTGAGGTTGATAACTATTCACTGAAAGCCGATTAGACGGTAAAATATATAAGGCAATTGAAACCACAGGAGGTAAGAATGGCGAAAGTAGAAAAGTTAACCCGGGCCGAGCTGCCCGGCGGGAGTTCTCATCCCGTTCACCAGCAACCCTGTCCTCATATCTGTCGGGAAATCGAAAGACCTCTGCAGGGCTGGTCTCCGGTTCACCAGCCGGAACCCGCTCCCCGGCTGGAGCTGACCCCTTACATCGGCTGCGTGGCCGGCTGCGGGTTCTGTTTTCTGAACGGTTATCCCGGACTTTACCGGCTGGGCCAGGAGGATAAGTTAATAACGGTATACAAAAACTATCCCCATCACCTGAAGAAAACTCTGGAGAAGCTGCGGGTGGCCCCCCCGGCGATTCTTTCCCCTTATACCGATCCTTTTCAGCCTATAAACGACCGCTACGGGTTGGCCGAGGAGCTGGTAAAGGAGTGTGTGCTGGTAAATCTTCCCCTGGAAATTATTACCCGATATCATATACCCGATGAAATCCTGGCAATGATGGAATATTTGCCGGCCAGCCGGGTGCAGGTTTCTATAGATCCGTTTGAACGGGAGGGGCCGGTTCCTCATTACCGGGAGCGGCTTGATTTTATGGAGCGGATCGATCAGCTTGGCCTGGATGTGGTCGTCCGGCTTGATCCGATTTTTCCCGGCGAAGAAAACCCGGAGGGTGTCCTGGCAAATATGGCCTCAGAAATTGCCCGCCGGGGGCTTGATCAAGTTGTGATTGGGTTCGGGCGGATAAATTCAAACCTGCACAGTCGATTTGTGGAACCGGCGCCCGAGCTTTATGAAAAACATCCCGATCGTGATAACTGCTGGCTTGTGGCTTCGGGAGAGCGCCGCCGGCTGTCAAAACTGGCGAAAGGAATATTTTCGTCCCGGAGGATTAATATTGGTATTCTTGGTTTTTCATCCCTGCAGGAGGAGTTTGGTGATTTTAAGACTCCTTTCAAAAATACACTTCCCCTCAACGAACGAGAAAGTTCGGGCGAAAAATTTCAACCGGTTGAAAGATGTCCTGGAAACTGCCGGGTTTGTTCGGAGTCGGTTTGCGGTATCGGGCGACTTTTTGAGTCCCCTTACCGAGCAGAACGGTTGAAAGCGTCCGACTGGGAGCGCTGGAGTGAGCAGAGACTCCAGGGTGAACTTTTGAATTGAGTGATATCGAGCGCTGGGAAGAGGTAAAAGAAGAGATCAGGCACCGTCTTGATTTTGTTAACCTGGTTGAGGATTATGTCCGTCTTGAACAGCGGGGGGACAGCTACTGGGGTTTGTGTCCTTTCCATGCTGAAAAAACACCTTCCTTCTGCGTTACACCTTCAATGGGAATTTTTAAATGTTTTGGTTGCGGGGAGGGGGGAGATATTTTTGAATTTTTCATGAAAATTGAAAACTGCGATTTCATGGATGCCCTGGAAATGATGGCCCGCAGAGCTTCCGTGGAGCTGCCCGACGCCGAAAAATCAGACGGTAAAGATTCGCTCCGGAGCAAATTGATTGAAATAAACGAATATGCTCTTGATTGTTACCGGCGGGCCTTCAAAAATGAGCCGGGAGAAAAAGCCCGCCGGTATCTGGAAGAACGTGGATTTAACGAGGAGACGATCGAAAAGTTTAAGATAGGTTATGCCCCCCCGGGCTGGGATAACCTGCTGCGGGCGTTAAAAAGAGACGGATATAAGCCCGAGCTGGCTCTGAAAGGGGGACTACTGGGTAAAAGTAAAAGCGGCAAATTATATGATAAATTCAGAGACAGGATAATTTTTCCAATTTTTAGCCCATCGGACCGAGTTCTGGCTTTCGGGGGCCGGGTTCTGCCCGGGGCTGATGATGAAGCCCCTAAATACTTGAATTCTCCTGAAACACCAGTTTTCTCCAAACGGCGGCTTCTGTATGCTCTCGGGGAAGCCCGGGGGGCGGCACGGAAATCTGATCGCTGCCTGGTTATGGAGGGATATACTGACGTTATGAAATGCCACCAGGAAGGGTTTGAAGAGGCGGTTGCTTCCCTGGGAACTTCCCTGACGGAAAATCACATGGAAGTTCTACGCCGCTACGTCAGCAAGCTTATCCTGGTCTACGACGGGGATGAAGCGGGAATGAAAGCAGCAATCCGTGGCGGGAAAATAGGGATAAAAAACGGACTTGAAGTTTCGGTTGTTCTTCTTCCCGACGGGAAAGACCCTGCTGATATACTGGCGGATACCGGTGAATCTTTTTCCCGTTATCTGGACGAGAGTAAACCGCTTGTTCAGATCCTGGTGGATAAAATTGACCGGGACCGGGGATTGGACACGGTTGAAGGAAAAGAGAAAGTCCTCCAGGAGGTGGTTCCCCTGGTAAATCATCTCCCGGGACGAATAAAAAAACAGGAAAGTATTCGCTGGCTGTCCGACCGCCTGGGCGTGGACGAACAGCTGATTTATAGCAGTTTACGCCAGTCTTCCGCCGGTAGGGGGTCTTCCCTCGGCAAACGTATTAAAAATCAGACCGGTCAGAATGTTGAGGAGATATTCTTCCGTAGTCTGGCTGCCAGTCCGGATAAATTTCAGGAAGCGATGGAAAAAATTTCAAAAAAGGACTTTCAGGACAAGTACAGTAAAGTATTAATGAAGGCGTTGATAGAAATAAAAAATGGGGATAGGGAGTTCACCCCGCAAAATTGGCTGGATACTATCCCGGGAGAATATAAATCTTATCTTGCTGAGCTCTTAACTCATGATGACAGGTTTAAATTTGCCGCCGGTATTGATCCGGTGGGGATTGCGGATATGGTTCGGAATGTTTCAGTGCGACGGGAGCGGCAAAGACTGGCCCGGGAACTGAGCCGCGAGGGCGAGAGCCGCCCGACCGGTGATTTGAATGAAGCCGAAAAAGCACTACTAAAACAGGCTATGGAAATGAAGAAACAGGAAGAGAAAAATATAGAACTGGACACCTGATTAGAGGAGGCAACAAGTCATGTCACAGGTAGAAGAAGATGTTAAGGAGATAGAAGGTATGGAAGAGATCCTGGAGCTGGCCGGTTCAACGGACAGCATCACCTACACTGAAATCAATGAGATTTTGCCCGACGAGTATACGGAGACGAAATACGTCGATAAAATTCTGCATTTTCTCATGGATCAGGGATTTGAAATAAAAGGGGAGGATACCGGGCATAATTTTGCCGATGAACTTGGACTGCTGGAAAAGGACAATACCGGTGTTGAAGATGGTCTGACCGACCCGGTCCGTCTTTATCTTCAGGAGATAGGTAACCACGAACTTTTGACCTCCGAGGAAGAGGTGCAGATTTCCAAGCAGATTGAACTTGGCCGTAACCGGGTGATGGAAGCTGTTCTGGGCACTTATTTTGCCGCTCAGCGGTTCATAGACCGGGCAAAAGAGGTTCTTGACCGGGAGATTAGTCTGAAAAAGATTGTCCAGGTCAAGAAGACCGAGCGGCTGGAAGAAGATGATGTTGAATTCTGGTTCGATAAGATCAGCACTGCCCGTAACCGGTTGATCCAGTATCGTTCTCAGTTTGAAAAAATCTATAACGATTTGAAGGACGCAAGCGACGAAAAAGCCGAAGAGCTGCTGGACGAACTTCGTGAGATCCGTTTAAAAATGTTTAACGCTTTTGAAGAGGTGGAGATCAACCGCGATCTTGCTTTTGAATGGGCAGAAGAGGTAAAAGAAGCCGTGGAAGCGGTGGATGCGCTGGAAGAGTTCGAAGAAAAAGTCAGAAGCCGGCTGAACAGGAGTTCCAACCAGCTTCTTGAACTATATGAGCGTTTACGAGCTGATGAAGAAGCCCGGGAGGAATGGAAACGCCGCAGTAAATATCGCTGGCAGAGTATCCGCCGGTTTGCTCGGAAATTAAGCCGGCGCCGCCAGGATGTGGAAGAAAAAGCGGATGATTTTCTCCAGGACAAAGAAGAGCTGCGCCGGATTTATCACAAGGTAAAACTGGCCGAAAACCGGATGCGTAAATACCATAACAAGATGGTTTCCAGCAACCTCCGCCTGGTGGTAAGTATTGCCAAACGTTATACAAACCGGGGTCTTTCCTTCCTTGATCTGATCCAGGAGGGGAACATCGGTTTGACCAAAGCGGTCGATAAGTTTGAATACCGGAAAGGGTTTAAGTTCTCCACCTACGCTACCTGGTGGATTCGCCAGGCTATCACCCGGGCGATTGCCGACCAGTCGCGGACAATCCGGGTTCCCGTTCACATGGTCGAGCAGATCAACAAGGTCCTGCGGGTGGCCCGGGAACTGGTTCAGAAAAATAACCGGGATCCCCAGCCGGAGGAGATTGCCAAGGCACTGAACTGGGACGTTGAGCGGGTGAAGAATATCCTCAAGATTTCCCAGGACCCGATCTCCCTCGAAACGCCTATCGGTGACGACGGCGAGAGCAGTCTTGGTGATTTTGTGAAGGACAAGAAGCTGGAGTCTCCGATGAAAAACACGACTAACGAGCTGCTTAAAGATCAGCTGGAAGATGTGCTAAAAAGTATCGACTGGCGGGAAGAACAGGTGATCAGGCTCAGGTTTGGTCTTGATGACGGCTACGAGCGGACCCTGGAAGAAGTGGGGAACATGTTTAAGGTTACCCGGGAGAGAATCCGCCAGATTGAAAATAAAGCCCTTGAAAAACTGCGTCATCCTTCCCGCAGCAAGAACCTCAGCGATTTCGTTGGTGTTAAAAACACCGAAGAAGAGTAATATTTACCAACCTGATTTAAATAACTACCGCCGCTTCCTTTCCCAACCCGCCCGGGAAGCGGCGGTTTTTATATTTTTCATCCAAATTTTTAATTTTCAGTCCGACAAAAATTGACACAATTAAATTTTCTCGTTAAATTTGTAGACGTTTGGTACGGGTAATAAGATTTGTTGAGCTGTCTTTATCATTTCTGGGAGCATTAAAAATGACTGATGATCATTACCTGGGATTAACCGTGGAATGGCCCGATGAAGTTCAAGGGCTGCAAGAGGTTCAGGAAGAGGTGGAAGGAAATTATAAAAAATTAAAGGCCGGTGAAGTGCCCGGGGCTGAATTTTTAGGCTGGAAGCTCTGGCCGCTGGAGATAGGACCGGAACTCCGGGGTAAGATTGACAGCGTAGCCTCTGAAATCAGAAGCAAGTCTGACCTCTATATTTCTGCGGGAATTGGTGGGTCTTACCTGGGCGGCCGTGCTGTTGTCGAGGCCCTTGCCCCGGACCGGGAACTTGAAGCTGCTTCCCCGGAGATTTTGTGGGCCGGCCATCATCTTTCCGGGAAATACCATTCCCGGCTCCTGGAGAGGATGGAGGATAAATCTACCTATTTAAATGTTATCTCCAAGTCGGGAACGACTACTGAAACAGCCCTTGCGTTTCGGTTGCTGATTTCGAAAATGAAGACGGAATATGATGATGTTTCTCGCCGTGTGGTGGTGACTACTTCCCGGGACAGGGGGGCGCTGGTGGAAGCGGCAAAAAAAGAGGGCTTTCGAAGTTTTGAGATCCCTGATGATATCGGGGGCCGGTTTTCCGTATTTACTCCGGTGGGACTGCTGCCTGCCGGCGTTGCCGGCGTAAAGGTTGGCCGGCTGCTTGAAGGGGCGTCCGGGATGGCCCGGCAGTTACTTGATTCACCCGCCCGGGCTGTTGAAGCAATACATTACGCCGCTGCTCGCAACTATTTTTATCGCCAGGGCGGAAAAATTGAAATCCTGGCAAATTTTTATCCGGAACTCAGTTTCACCGGTAGCTGGTGGCAGCAGCTTTTCGGAGAAAGCGAAGGTAAAGAGAACGAAGGTCTTTACCCGGCCACTGTGGATTTTACCACCGATCTTCATTCTCTTGGTCAGTATATTCAACAGGGGCAGCGCCATCTGCTGGAAACCATGATCAGGATTAAAAACAGGGATGAGACTTTGGAAGTCCCGACGGGAAATTCTGCGGACGGACTTGACTACCTTACCGGTCAGAAACTGTCTGAAATCAATTCTGAAGCTCTGGAAGGAACCCGGGAGGCTCACCTTGACGGGGGAGTGCCTGTTATCACAATGGATCTGCCTGAACTTGATGCTTACTGGCTGGGAGCACTGCTTTATTTCTTCCAGTTCAGCTGTGCGCTGAGCGGACTTACCCTGGGCGTTAATCCATTCAATCAGCCCGGCGTAGAAGCCTACAAGAACAATATGTATCGCCGCCTGGGCAAACCAGGTATTGAATAGCTGATGAATCCGGCCTCTTCGTAATCTGGTCCTCGAGTTTCCGGATCTTAAGTTTGTTTCGATCCCCCGGCCCTGGATACTGCCGGTTGCACTGTTATGGTCAGTTTGTAGTTTAAAATTTTATTATTGTATGGCAAAATTATCATTCTGAATTAACGCCGAAACCAGTAGCCCGAAGCAAGTAATTAACATCCCAATCCCGGAGGAATAAAAATGGAGTTGAAGGAAGCCGATACAATTATTGCCGAGGATGATATTCCGGAAAACCCTGAGATTATCGTTGGAATACCTTCTCTGAATGAAGAAGAAACTATTGCCGATGTAGCCGAGCATATTGCCCGGGGGATTACCAAGTATTATCCTAACCGTTCGACAGTTATTGTTAACGTGGACAACGCTTCCACCGATAATACACAGGAAAATTTTCTGGCGGCTGATACCGGCGACTGTTCCAGGGTATATATTTCTACCGCGCCGGGAAAGAAAGGGAAAGGCCGTAATTTCTACAACCTGTTTGAATACGCAAGTAAAGTTCAGCCGGAAGCGGTTGTTGTGCAGGATGCTGACTTAACCAGCAGCAGGCCGGAGTGGATAGTAAAATTTCTTCACCCGGTTCTGGAAGGGGGCTGTGATTTTGTAACTCCCATCTACAAACGTCACCCCTACGACGGCAC
>CAZKRS010000045.1:0-10164 GCA_964555265.1 uncultured bacterium
TTTCCTACTTTCTAACTGTCTTATGTCGCCCCTTCAGGGCTTGTATTTAAAACCTCTCTTTAACCCGGGGTTTACACCCCGGGCTATCTTATTTCGCCCTTTCAGGGCTGAAAAACCAGTACCAAAGATTGGTTTTTTCGTTTTTACTTTCCCACTTTTCAACTTTCCTACTTTCTAACTGTTTCTTCGGTGTTCAGAAAGTATGTATTTCCTGTTCGGGGTCGAGGACATCTCTCAGGGCATCGCCGCAGAGATTAAAACTCATAACGGCCAGAAAAATAAAAAGTCCCGGGAAAAGAATCCAGGGTTGAAACTGGATCCTGGTCACGCTCATTGCATCCTGGAGGAGGTTCCCCCAGCTGGCGTGGGGGTCCTGGATTCCCAGTCCCAGCAGACTTAGCGCCGATTCGCCAAGAATATAACCGGGGATCTGGACGGTAGCGGCAACCAAAAAATATGAAGCGGTATTTGGTAAAATATGATCAACTATGACCCTGTACCAGGGCACACCACCGGCATGAGCGGCGGTCACGTATTCTTTTTCCCGCAGCGAGAGGGCCATCCCCCGGATAACCCGGGCCACCGAGGCCCAGCCAATAAAACTCATGATTATTATGATAAAAAAGTATACCTGCACCGATCCCCAGTCGGGAGGAAAAGCGGCCCGCAGAGCAAGCAGGAGATAAAACGCCGGAATAAGCATTATAATTTCAATCACCCGCTGGACAAAAGAATCTATTTTGCCGCCAAAATATCCGGAAAACCCGCCCACCAGCAGGCCAATGGAAAGGGAAATAAAAACGCCCACCAGGCCGATAGAAAGAGAAACCCGACCGCCGTATAAAATCCGGGAGAACAAATCACGGCCCATGGAATCGGCCCCCAGCAGATATATTCTTCCCTCCTCAACCCCGAACAGGTGCCAGCGAGTTTCAAACAGCCCCCAGAAATAATATGGCTCCCCGTGAGTAAAAAAACGGAGGCGGTGTTTCCTGTCCGCGACGGGTTTGTATTCCCGCCGGTAATACTCGTCAAACTCAAAAGTATATTCTTTCACATAAGGCCAGGCCAAACCGTCCTCATCGGTTATATAAACGGGAGTGGGCGGATGATAGGAGTGGAGCCGGTTTTCGCTGTCGTAGGGATAGGGACTGATAAACCCGGCAAAAATCGCCGAGAGGTAGAGGAGAATAAGAACAACCAGGGCCCCGGCCAGAAAATAATTAGAGACCAGGAGCCGCCAGAAATCCCTGGCCCTGGCAATTACGCGTTCAATCATCCCCCGCCAGCCCCTTCGTAACGGATCCGGGGGTCAAACGCCGCCAGGAGGATATCTGCAACCAGGTTGCCGATAATCAGCATTATGCCGCTGGCCAGAACCGCCCCCACGACCAAGAACTGGTCCTGGCTGCGGACTGCCCCCAGCATCAGCTGGCCCATCCCCGGCCAGTTACAGATAATCTCGACCAGGGCCGAACCGCTGATCAGGGCGGAAAACTGGAACCCAAAGATTGTTATCAGGGGATTAATAGCATTACGCAGGGCGTGGCGGTAAACTATCCGGTTTTCTGGCAGCCCCCGGGCCCGGGCCGAGGTTACATACTGTTTGCGCAGCTGTTCAAGCATATTACCCCGTGTAATCCGCTGCAGGCCGGCCAGGGCGCCGGTGGATATTACCACAACGGGAATAAGCATATGCATGGCAATATCTACTATTTTTCCCCACAGGGTAAAATCTTCAAACCCGATCGAAGTCATCCCCCCCAGCGGCCAGCCGCCAATCGTGAGAACCAGGTAAAGAAGTAAAAACGCGAGAAAAAAGTTGGGGATGGACATCCCGACAAACGCAAATACGGAAAACAACTTATCCAGCAACCTGTGCTGGTGAACGGCCCCTATAATTCCCAGGGGAAGGGCAATCAGCCAGGTGAAAAAGATAGCTACGCTCATCAGCAGGATGCTATTCTTGAACCGATCCCAGAGGAGAGTAACCACCGGCTGCTGATGAACCATGGAATCACCCGGGTCCCCCTGGAGCAGGTTACCAAGCCAGCGACCGTACTGGACCAGAACCGGATCATCGAGTCCGTATCTTTCCTCGAGCTGATCGACGTATTCATCGCTATGTTCGGGCTGGGCCCGCAGCTGGTCAAAATAACTGCCGGGAGTAAGAGTAATAAACAGAAAGGTTATGAAGGAAACAAACAGCAGGAGGAGAACGGCTATTCCCAGGCGGCGAACAATCACTCCCAGCATCGGTTCAGCGTTCAACTCCTATCTCGTCTATATTATGATCAATTCCCCCGAGAACGGTGGGCTCAAGATTAGTAAAACGGTTACGAACGGCATAGATAACCTCGGGATTAGCAGTATAAATAACGGGCCGTTTTGCCGCCACTATTTCCTGCCAGCGATTGTAAAGACGGCGTCTTTCTTCCCTGTCAACCTCCCGGGCCGCTTTTTCAAAGATTTCATCAATCTCAGCTTCCCATTCGCGGGCCGGTGAATCCTGGCGGGGGTGCCAGAGATGAAGATCACCGGAGGAAAGCCAGACGTTACGGCCAAAATGGGGGTCAAGACTGCCGGTAAACCCGATCACCACCGCTTCCCAATTCTGTTCAACAGATAATTTATTTACAAGAGTATTGAACTCCACCTGGTTGAAATTTACATCAAAATCAAGGTTTGCGAGGTCACTCCTGATAATCTGAGCGGTCACCAGCCGCTGTTCGTTTTCGGAATGGGTAATCAAATTTATGCTGATTTTATTACCTTCAGGGTCGCTCCGGTAGCGGTCGTCCCCCCGGACTTTATAACCGTTATCTTCAAGAATCCGGCGGGCTTTGGCCGGATCATAGGGATCACCGGAAAGATCGGGATTATGAAAAAATTCATTACTGCGGCTGACCGGGCCAAGCTGAGGAATTCCCAGGCCGTTTAACCCTATATCGACCATCGACTGCCGGTCAAGCCCATGGGAAACAGCCCGCCGAAACTCGGGGTCGTTAAACCAGCTACGAGCGGGCTCGGGCAGGTAAGGTTCCCCGCTTTCAGGATTTGTATCGGTGTTCATATTAAAAGCAAGAAAAGTTGTTCCCATACTCGGACCCAGGCGGTGGATTGTAAAGTCTCGTTCATCCTCGATAGGTTTTAAAACGGGATAATCCTCACCCTGGAGGGAAAGAAGATCAACCTGACCGTTAATAAACTGCTGAAGGGCCAGCTCCCGGTTACGGACAATATCGTAGATCAGCCGGTCGAGCCGGGGCAGACGCTCCCCATTTTCTCCCTCCCGGTAATAATAGGGGTTGCGTTTTAAGAAAACACGCTGGGCGGAGACATGATTTTCAAGTTTGAACGGACCGTTGACCACAATTGAGTCCGGGCTGACATCCACTCCCCAGGTCGACTCAAATTTCCCCGCTTCCACCTTATCTTCAAGAATGTGCCGGGGCATAATCCCCAGGCTTGCCGCCCGGGGCAAAGGAGCGTAAGGTTCGGGATATTTAAAAACAATTTCATGTTCGGAAATTTTTTCAACCTCTGGAGGCCGGCCCTCCTGGAGGAGGATAAACCGTGAAGAAGTGGGGATATCAAAATTTAAATACAGGCGGTTATAGGTAAACTCAACATCATCAGCGGTTAGCGGCTCCCCGTCGGACCATTTTAGATCTTCCCGCAGTTTAAACCGCCAGATTCTCCCGTCTTTCTCCGAGGTCCATTCCCGGGCCAGGGCGGGCAGAATTTCCCCTGTTTTTCCATCGGTCCGGGTTAAGCCGATAAACATTTTCCCGGTAATTTCAGTGGTGGAAGTTTCCCGGGCGATGACCGGGTTAAAAGATTTCGGGGAAGAGATACTGACCCGGATCATTTCGGCCGGTGCTGCGGAAGCGACGCCAAAAAGCAGAAAAAATTGAAAAAAAGCTGTAAAGAAAAGAAATAAAACAGGAAAACTGGCTTTCAGCACTTCAAACTCACGGTTCCGGGGTAGGCTCCGGAGCTTCAGGTGGCTGTTCTGCGGGTGGCTGTTCCACTGGCACTTCAGGCTCTTCGGCGGGAGTTTCGGCAGGAGGTTGTTGAGCTTCAGGCGGTGCTTCCAGGACGCTTTCATCCCGGTAAAGGGCAAAGAAAATAGAGGTAATAAAAAAGGTGATGGCCAGAACCGTTGTTACTTTGCTCAGGACACTCTGGGACTGGCTGCCCATGGCCGACTGGGAGGCTCCGCCCATCAACCCGGAAAGATTCATACTCTGCTGGGATTGGAGCAGAACAACAATTATTAAAATAATACTGACCAGGACATGGACCACGGTCATCATACCGACAAAAAAATCACCAAACATAAATATTCACTCCTGCATATTTTTAAGAATTAAATAAAACCGGCCTCTCAACCGACTATTACTTATTAGTATATCATACCTCGGGAATGGACAATTCTTCATCGAGGTCGTATTTAACAATAGCCGTAAAATCATCCGCCTGGAGGGAAGCTCCGCCAACCAGGGCGCCGTCAAGTTCGGGCTGGGCCATCAATTCTTCGACGTTATGGGGTTTGACGCTTCCCCCGTAGACAACCCGGATCCGATCGGCCACATCGGCCGAAAACAGATCGCCGATACAGCTGCGAACCACCTCGTGGGCCTGGTTAGCCTGTTCGGGGGTGGCGGTATTTCCGGTTCCAATTGCCCAGACCGGTTCATAAGCAATCACCAGGTCATCGAAACTCTCGAACTGAAAATCGCTTAGAGCGCCTGTGAGCTGGGAGGTAATTATTTCCTCCACCCGGCCCGCGTCTCTTTCTTGTTCGGTTTCCCCGATACATAAAAAGACTTTCAGTCCCTGGTCAACAGCCGCCTGCAATTTACGGGCCAGCAGCTGTTCATCCTCGTCAAAATACTGGCGTCTTTCGCTGTGGCCGAGACTCACCCAGTCCGCGCCGGCATCTTCGACCATCGGCGGGCTGATCTCGCCGGTATAGGCGCCAGATTTTTCATAATGCATGTTCTGAGCGCCCACTTCAATATTTGTATCGCCAACGGTTTCGGCCACCGGTTTAAGGGAAGGATACGGGGGACAGAGCACGATATCCCGGTCATCGACAGAGTTACAGGCATATTTCAACCTGACAGCCAGAGTTATAGCTTCTGAAATTGTTTTATTCATTTTCCAGTTTCCAGCCAGCATCGGCCTTCTGCTCATAAATATCCACTCCAGACAGAAATTTAAATTTAATTAACGTTCATCGAGTGCAGAAACGGCGGGCAGTTGTGAACCTTCGACAAGAGTAAGGGAAGCGCCGCCCCCGGTCGAAACATGGTAAAACTTATCCGCCAGGCCCAGTTTATTAATGGCGGCCACGCTATCGCCACCGCCAACAACAACCCGGCCCTCAATTCCGGCCAGGACTTCAGCCACTTCTTCAGTGCCGGCTGCGAACTGCTGAATTTCAAAAACTCCCATCGGGCCGTTCCAGAAGACCATTTGGGCTTCTTCAAGATGGGAAGCAAATTCTTTTCTTGTTTCAGGACCAATGTCCATCCCTTCAAATCCATCGGGAAACTCACCCGCTTCAGCCAGGCTGGTCTCACCGTCGGGATTGTCAGCCGAAACGATAACATTATCTTCGGGGAGAATCAGTTCTCCCCGGTATGAATCTCTATTTTCAAGAATACGGCTTGCTTCAGCGACAAAATCCGGTTCGACGAGGGATTCGCCCACCTGGCCGCCCTCGGCCAGCATGAAAGTATAAGCCATTGCCCCGCCGACCAGGACCCGGTCAGCGCGTTCTAACAGTTTTTCTATCACCTGCAGTTTATCGCTAACTTTTGCTCCCCCCAGCAGAGCCACGAAAGGCCGGTCGGGGTTATCCCGAACCTCGGTAAGAACTTCATATTCCCGGGCGACAAGTTTGCCGGCAACTGCCGGTTTTAAAAATTTGGGAACACCGGCCATTGAAGCGTGGGCCCGGTGGCAGGCACCAAAAGCATCGTTAACATAGACATCGGCAAGATCGGCCAGCCGGCGGGAAAAATCGTCACCACAGGCTTTTTCACCGGGATCAAACCGCAGATTCTCAAGCAGTCCAACCTGACCGGCGGTTAGGTTCTCAACCATCTGCCGGGCGCCGTCACCGACAGTATCGGCGGCGAATTGTACTTCAACTCCCAGTATTTCAGCCAGCGGTTCAACCACCGGCTGAAGGGAAAGCTCCGGATCAATCTCGCCGGCGGGACGGCCCAGGTGACTCATCAGGACAGGGATAGCCCCCTGTTCGAGCAGATAACTTATCGTCGGTTCGGCCGCTTCGAGGCGGGTTCTATCGGTCACTTTTTTATTTTCATCAAGCGGGACGTTAAAATCGTTCCGGATCAGGATTTTTTTCCCTTCAAGCTCCGAAAGGTCATCAACAGTTTTACGGGGAAAACGCATCATTCAGGCCTCCATAATGTATTGAACAAGATCGACAATCCGGCAGGAGTAACCCCATTCGTTGTCATACCAACCAAGCACTTTTATCTGGTTGCCGTTAACAACCATTGTTTTTTCAGCGTCAACTACCACTGAATGAGGGTTACCAATATAATCCCGTGAAACCAGTTCTTTGTCTTCAACATCCATAATACCGTTTAGTTTCCCGGCGGCGGCCTGCCGGAAGGCATCGTTGACCTGTTCTTTCGAAACATCCTCATTCAGAGTAGCGCTTAGATCGGTAATCGAACCATCAGGTACCGGAACTCGAAGAGCAATCCCGTCAATTTTACCTTCCAGTTCGGGAAGAACTTCCGTGGTTGCCACAGCCGAACCGGTGGAGGTTGGAATAATTGATTCAGCCGCCGCCCGCATCCGCCGGTAATCCTTACCCCCCGGGCCATCCAGGATATTCTGGGAGGTAGTGTAGGCGTGAGTGGTGGTAACAGTTGCGGACTGCAGACCAAAAGTATCATTCAATACCTTGACCATCGGGGCCAGGCAGTTTGTCGTGCAGGAAGCGTTATCAACTATATCATCTTTGGCCGGGTCATATTCCTCCTCGTTAACCCCCAGGACTATACTGAGAATATCACCTTTACCGGGTGCGGAAATTACAACCTTATCCGCTCCGGCCTGAAGATGTTTGGCCGCGTCTTCTTTCTGGCGAAAAACCCCGGTTGATTCCACTGCAACGTCGACATCCAGTTCATCCCAGGGTAAATCCGCGGGATCTTTTACTGAGAGCAGTTTTATTTCCCGGGCATCAACAATCAGCCGATTTTGGTCAAGTTCAACCTCACCGTCATAAGTACCGTGGACCGAGTCATACTGAAAAAGATGGGCCATCCGATCCGGTTCGGCAATATCATTTATAGCCATTACTTCGACATCATTTCTTGCAAGAGCCGCCCGGACAACCAGGCGTCCAATCCTACCAAATCCGTTTACTGCTACTCGAGTTGTCATTACAAACAACCTCCTTCAAAAAATTAGCATAGATTAATCACTTTAATTATTTGTACAAAATACTCCCTGAATGGGGTATAAGATTATAGGGTAAAATGAGGGTATATGAAAGGAGAAAATGAAAAAAAACCCAATTTAAACCGGTTTCAGAGGTTTATGTTACCCCAGCAGCTGCAGAGCCGTCTGTCCCTGGAGATTATTGGCCTGGGCCAGGGTAGATACACCGGCCTGGGTCAATATCTGTTCTCGAGCCCTGCCGGTAGTTTCGGCGGCCATATCAGCGTCCCGGATCTGGCTTTCGGAAGCCTGGACATTTTCCTCCGCAATCTGAAGGAAATCAATAGCTGATTCCAGGCGATTCTGGGTTGCTCCCATGTCGGCCCGCTGGGTGGAAACCTGGTTAATAGAGCCGGCAAGAGTTTCCAGAGCCTGCTCGGCGCCGTCCCGGGTGGTCACGTCAACTTCATCAATACCCAGAGTTTCGCTGTCCATTGCTTCCACGGTCAAAGTAACGGTCTCATCACGATCTGCGCCGGCGTGAAGAACAGCGCCACCACTTTCCTCATCAATCTCACCGCTAAGCAGCTCCCGTTCATTAAACTGAACGGTATCGGTCAACCGGTCAATTTCCTCGGTCAACTGATCAATTTCAGACTGGATAGCCTCCCGGCCAATATCGCCAATACTGTCGCTGGCTGCACGGACACTCAACTCACGCATCCGCTGGAGATTACCCTGGACCTGCTCGGCTCCACCTTCAGCCGTCTGGATCATGGAAACGCCATCCTGCAGGTTCCGGATTGCCTGACTGTCACCCCGCATCTGCGCACGCATCCCCTCGGATATGGCCAGTCCGGCCGCATCGTCGGCCCCGCGGTTAATACGCAGTGCCGAAGCAATACTTTCAAGCCGGGAATCCATCTGACGGGATGAGCGGGATAGGTGTCTCTGAGCGGAAATGGCGTTCAAATTTGTATTAATTCTCATTTTGATCTCCTCCCTGGGTTAAAAATTACCTGAAACGTCCCTGTCTGTTATATATATACAACATTCACGTAAAAATTTCAAACAAAAACTTCTATTTAATGATAAAAAGTGGAAAATAAATGGAAGGTGTGGGGGATCAAGCGTTGTGGTCGATACGGGCCGAAGAGCTTTCCTCGTCCCTCATGCCCCCCTGCATGTAGTGGCGCATCAATTCATTGGATTGATCGAGAGAATCGAGCTGCCGGCTGATATTATCCATAGATTTTTGAATAGCCGCCCGGTTTTTCTCCCGGAGTTCGTTAAACTTTTTGACCACCCCGGCAATATCATCCGGAAGTTCTTCTCCCGGCGGGGTGAAATCTATCTCACCAATCAGCCGGGACTGTTTAGCCAAAATTTCTTCTATCTGGTCCAGGGGCAGTTCTTCAGAGGACTGGAGCAGCTCTTTAATCTTCTGTTCAAGTTCAAATAACTTCTGGCAGGCCTGCTTTACTTCAACCCTGGATTGAAATGTTGCCATAGGGGGTATCCTCAAGCGACGGTGGTGAAGAGTCCTCAGAATCTGATTTGTTTTCCGACGAAGATTCCTGCTTCGCAGTATTATTCTGATCAGGTGAAGGACGGCTGGCAGATAAATTTTGGGATTGATTGGATTGACTGGATTGACTGACTGACTGCGAAACCTGGGACCTGGCTTTTTCGACGGTCATTCCCTTCTGGTTAATTATTTCTTCCCAGGCTTCATGCAGTTCTTTCATAATCGGCAGGACCTCGTCAACCAGCTGAGGATCCTTCTGGACGTTAGCCTGGACCAGGTTATGGAGAATGTAATCATAAAGATCATGCAAATTTTGAGCTAATTCCCCGCCCACTTCCATATCGAGAGTGGCCATCAACTCGGTAACAATATCCTGGACTTTTATCAGTTTGGAGTGGCTTCGCTGGTAATTTTCGTTTGCCAGGGCATCGCGGGCCTGTTTCATCCGCTTAATTGCCCCCTCATAAAGCATCAGAAGAATCTGACCCTGTGATGCTGTTTCAATTTGAGTTGATTTATAAGCCGAAGCGGGGTCGGAAGCCATAAATCAAGAGCCTCCCTGAAAGATTAAAAAGTAATTTAAGTAACTGTAGCTGTAATAATATTCTCTATTATCTTTGTCGTCGTTTTCATTTCAATAGTTTAGTAATAAATTTATCCTTTTCTCCGCTCCTTTATAATAAATGTACCGTCTAAAAAGAAAATTAGCAAGCATTTTTTCAAGCGGGGGCCGTGAAGAGTCAGGAATTACGTCGCAAATATTGAAGACTGCGCTCCATAATCCGGCTGAAAACGGGAGCGGCGACCTCGCCGCCATAACGGCCCCGTTTTGGTTCATCAACGATCACGGCGGCGGCCAGTTCGGGCTCTTCGACCGGTCCGAAGCCGATAAAGGAAGCCAGTACTTTATCCTCGTGATAGCCTCCGGCTTCGATATCGGCTTTCTGAGCGGTACCTGTTTTGCCGGCAAGTCTAAATTTTTCGGAGGCCGCCTGCTGGCCAGTTCCCCTGGTAACAACCTGTTCCATATAATCCTGAAGTTTACGGGCGGTATCAGCCGGCATAACCCGGCGAATCGGGGAAGGTTGTTTAATTTCTACTTCTCCGGAATGATGTTTTTTTTCGGAGACAATCCGGGGGTTAAGAAGAACACCGTCGTTGACAATGGCGGAGAGGGCATTAGTAAGCTGAAGAGCTGT
>CAZKRS010000046.1:0-10104 GCA_964555265.1 uncultured bacterium
CACGCCTGGAAGCTGTCTTTCTTTAATCAGCAGAATAATATAATACTTAAGTGAATCAGAAAGTTCATCCGGATGTTTGATAATTTCTGCCAGTTGATCAACCAGCCACTTTTCATCAATCGTATCCAGGTTACCCAAAGCCACCGAAGCGTGAAATTTAATCTCGTCGGAAGGATGTTTCAAAAATTCAATCAGTAGATCCCGGGCCCGGGTAATATCCAGGTGCTCAAGCAGTTTAATCCCCACCGACAGGAGCGTGGGGTCCTCATGTTCACGTAAAGCACTGATGATAACACTCGAGGAGTCACGCTCTTCAAGCTGACCAAGCCCGATCATCGTCAGTATTTTTTCCTGGTTACGGGCCCGGTTCTGGAGAATTTTTTCATAAAACTCCTGCAGCTGGGGGTCGCGGCGGCGGGAAAGTTCAATTAATATCTGGATTCGATCGGCAGGGTTAGCTTCGGAAAACTGGTTGACAAGCTCATCGCTGGATTTATTTTCCAGTTTTTCAGAGTCTTTCAACCACTGCCCGGCCATCTGCTTGCGGTAAAATTCTAAAAAATCATCCGGCGTTTGAGGCCCATGGTATTCGGCAATCAATTCTGCATTCATTGTGGATCATCTTTTCCAGCTTGGTGGTTTGAAGGAAATAAATAATACCCAGAACATGAATTTAACCTATAGATTGTATTTTTTTTACGAAAAATGTCAAGAAACTCAAAATAATTCTAATTTCTTAACAACCAGAAACAGTTTATATTCGTAACAATCCTGATGTCAGTGCCGGCCGGGAAAATAACCAGCCGGTTGGTAAGAGGTAAGGAATTAAAATAGATGGAGATTACGATTTTTCGCGCAACTGGTCCTGCCAGTCAGTATTATCAAGGAACCCGGTGTGAAAATCTCCCGCCCGGAAGTTTTCTTCTTCCAACAGCCACTGGAAGAGAGGGATGGTAGTTTTAACGCCTCTGATTTCATTTTCATCCAGACAGCGAAGCATCCGATCGATACATTTTTCCCGATCGGAGTGCCAGCAGATAATTTTTCCAATCATCGAATCATAATAAGGCGAAATCCAGGTTCCGACTTCCAGGTGAGAATCCACCCTGGTCCCCGGTCCATCGGGGAAATTCAAATGTTCTATCGTCCCCTGCTGGGGAGTAAACCCGGTCACCGGGTCTTCGGCACAAACCCTGACTTCCATGGCGTGACCTTCAAAATCTATATCCGATTGAGAAAGCGGAAGCTCACCTTCGAGAGCCGTCTGGATCTGGATAGCGATCAGATCAACTCCGCAGATCATTTCACTCACCGGATGTTCAACCTGGATCCGGGTGTTAACCTCGATCACGTAAGCATTTTCATCGTCATCCATAACAAACTCAACAGTGCCGGCATTGTTATAGTTTAATTCCCCGAGAGCATCACATACAGTTGTAGCAATGCGGTCTCTATTTTCTCTGGTAAGTGCCGGCGAAGGAGCTTCTTCCAGAAGTTTCTGGTGCCGGCGCTGAATACTGCATTCTCTTTCATAAAAATGAAGGACATTCCCTTTACCGTCACCCATGACCTGGAATTCGATATGGCGGGGGTCCGGGATAAATTTTTCAATATACATCCAGGGGGAATCAAAAGCAGCCTCAGCTTCCGCCTGGACACGGGGAAACTGTTCCTCCAGCTCCTTATCCGAATCAACGCGGGCGATCCCCCGGCCCCCACCTCCGGCGGCTGCTTTTATCATCAGTGGATATTCGACTTTTTCAGCCACTTTCCTGGCTTTTTCCAGCGTTTTCAATTTTCCGTCCGAACCGGGCAAAACCGGCATCCCGGCCTCTTTCAGTTGCCGCCGTGCTTCTGCTTTTTGTCCCATCAGAGCCATTATATCTCCCGAAGGACCAATAAACGTATACCCGTTTTCTTTCACCTTCCGGGCAAATTCAGCATTTTCCGATAACATCCCATACCCGGGATGGATTGCATCAGCGCCGCAAATTTCAGCTGCGGTCAATATAGAATCCTGGTCGAGATAACTCCCGGCCGAAGCGGCTTCACCGATACAGATGGCATTGTCGGCGACCCGCACCGGGCGAGTGGCCTCGTCCGCCCGGGAGTGAGCAATTATTGCTTCATGACCAAGTTCCCGGCAGGCGCGAATTACCCGTAAAGCTATTTCACCGCGATTGGGAATTAATATCCGGCTCATTGTTCCTCATCCTCCGCCGGCGAAGATATCGCCGCTATTAGTTCGCCGAACTCAACTTTATCCAGTTCGGTCAAATAATCGACTATCCCCTCACAGGGGGCCGTAATCTCTATTTTTTCTTTCTGCTTTTTCAATATTCCGATAACCTCTCCCGCACGGACCCGGCTGTTTTCCTCGGTCTGCCAGTTTAAAAAACCCACATCCGGGGCAAAAACCTGGCCGGGAACTTCAACCGACTTCCCCTCGAGCAGCGGTGAGGAAGCATCATTATCCGCCCGGGTTAAATGGATCGATTCAGGCGAATCCTTAGCTGAATACTCAAATTCCCGCAAACTATATTTATTCATAAACTGGAGAATTTTTATCATTTCTCTGCGCAGTTCAGAAATCTCAGGAGCTTCTGACTTCATTATTCTTCCACCCTTTCGACATATTCACCGTTACTTGTTTTTACTTTAATTTTGTCCGATTCATTTACAAAAAGGGGAACCTGGGTTTCCAGACCGGTTTCCAGGATAGCGGGTTTAGTCCCCCCCTGGGCCGTGTTACCACGGACACCCGGCTGGGTTTCTTTGACTTCCAGGACAACATGAGCCGGAAGATTGATACCGATTGGTTTATCGTCGCAATACTGCAGTTCAAGTTCCATGTTTTCACGCAGGTAATCCGTCTTTTCTTCGATCATGTCCGGAGAAAGTTGAATCTGGTCATAATTTTTCATATCCATAAACACATAAAACTGACCGTCATTATATAGATACTGGGCCGGATTTTCAGTCATTATCGCCTGTTTAAAATTATCATCAGGACTTAAATTCCTGGTCATTCTTTCGCCGGTATTTAAATTTTTCAACGTAGTTTTAACTTTTGCGCCTCCCCTTCCCCGTTTCGAATGGCTGTAATCAACCACCACACACAAATCACCATCAACATAAACGGCCATCCCCGTGTCGAACTCGTTGGGCGTAACCATCACTGATACAACTCCTTTTCAAAATTATTAGCCGGACTGTCAATCAACTCAGCCCCCTTATCGGTAACCAGGACCATATGTTCGACCCGGGCTCCGCCCGTGTTGTCGAGATAAATACCGGGTTCAATTGTAATAACCATCCCTTTTTTTAACACCCGGCTTGAATTATCTTTAAGTGCGGGAGATTCATGTATTTGAAGTCCAAGACCGTGACCGAGGCCGTGTCGAATACAATCCTCACCTTGTTCTTCAACGACCAGGTCATAAGCAGCCCGGGTAATCTTTTCAACCGGGATACCGGGCTTTATTTTTTTAAAGGCTGAATAAGCCGCCCGCATTGAAAGCTCATAAAGAGGCTTGATTTTAACATCTTTTTCTCCTGAAAAATACATTCTCGTCAGGTCGGCACAATATCCTTCGATTTTTAGTCCGATATCGACAAGAAGAGCCTCCCCTTTTTTCCAGACTTTTCCGGCGGGTGGGGCATGAGGCATAGCCGTTCGCGGTCCGGATAAGACAAGGGGATAAAATGACCGGGATTCTCCATTTTTCTCCAGCCGGGCTCTTAAAAACCGACCAATTTGTTTCTCCGTTTTTCCCCATTCAAGCCAGTCTTCCAGTTCGACCAGGATTTTTTCTGTTTTTGAAGCTGCCAGGCGAATTAAATTCAGCTCCGTTTCATCTTTTGCTATTCGCAGGCCGGCGATTAGATCTTTACCGTAGGTTCTATCCTTAAGTTCAAGTTTATTAACAATCTTGCGAAAACCTGTATAAGTCAGATTATTCTTCTCAAAATGCAGGGAATCTATACCACAATTTTCCAACCATCCGTTCAAAGTCCCAAGTCTGGAACTCTTATATTTTATAACCTCTATATCCTCAAACCGAAAATTATCTGCGTAAAGTTTGTATCTGCCGTCGACAAGCAAACATGATTTTTTTTCTGATATAAGCAGGGCTGCACTGGTAGCCCAAAACCCGGTCAAATAGCGGATATTGGGCAGGTGGGTCGTATAATAACCGGTCTCACCGTCCAGTTTTTCCCGGAGCCGCCGCCGGCGGTGGGAATAATTATGTTCGCAGATGGTTGACCAGGGCCCGCAGGCCAAGCCTGTAGCTTTCAGCTCCAAATCCGGCAATCTGCCCCAGGCAAACGGGAGCTATTAATGATTTTTGTCTGAATTTCTCCCGGCCGTGTATGTTGGAAAGATGCACTTCAACCACGGGGTAATCGGCAAGAGCCACCGCATCACGAAGAGCAACGCTGGTATGGGTCAAACCGCCGGCGTTTAAAATTGCCCCGTCAACCGTCGGTTCCTGGATCCAGTCAATCAACTCTCCTTCCCGGTTGCTCTGCCAGCAACTGACATCAACCCCCAGCTCATCACCAAACTCAACCAACTCTTCGTCAAGCTCGTCCAGTGAGATTTTGCCGTAATGCTGCTCATCACGGCGATGCAGACAGTTTAAATTTGGTCCGTGGTAAATTTGAATTTCCATAACTGGATCCTCCCGTGCCGGCTTATTTTTCCTGTCACATGTTCCCGTTAAAATTCACTGGTTCAAATCCGAAGAATATTTACGAATAATTTCTTTAATTTTTTCAACTTTTTCTTCCGGATCGTCTGATTCAATCCAGTGGGGAATTTTATTATAAACTCCCTGGCGTTTTTTCCATAGTTTTTTTACCTTTTCGAAGCCCTTTTCCCCGCCTGAAAACAAGGGCCTGTTCGGAGCGGATCCGATTCTTTTCCGAGCACTTTCGGGGGTTACGTGAAGATAAACGGGGATTCCCCGTCTTTCCATTATTTTTCTATTCCGGCTGCGAACGGGCACGCCGCCACCGCAGGAAATAATAACCGGCGGTTTATGACGGCTCAACTCCCGGAGCAATTCAGTTTCCCGGCTCCTGAAATATTCTTCCCCTTCTTCTTCAAATATTTCGGCGATCTTTTTATTTTCCCGTTCTTCAATTATTTTATCCATATCAAAAAATGGCCAGCCGGTTTGCCGGGCAAGCAGTTTCCCCGCCGTTGTTTTGCCGGCTCCCATGAATCCAAGCAAAAATATACGTGGGGGGTTTAAACTCCCCCGCTCACCAGCGTCAGATACCATTGTATTATCTCCGTTCCATAAATATAAGCAATAACCCCGGCCAGACATAAAAAAGGCCCAAACGGTATTTCTTCCCGGAGCGAGCGGCCCTGTATTTTCATCAGGACAGTCCCCACTATCGCTCCGATTAAGGAGCCTGATATTATAGTTAATAAAACCCCTCCCGGACCCAGCCAGGCCCCGTAAGCAGCAATTAATTTTACATCGCCCATCCCGAGAGCGGCTTTTCCGTAAATTAAAGGCGAAACCAGAGCCAGCAGCAGGAATATCCCCCCGCCAAGAAAAAATCCTCCCAGGACCGACCAGAGTTGCTCGGGCTGAAACTGGCCGCCAGCGGCTGTTGAAAAGGGATAACGAGTAAAAAGACCACTGGTCAATCCGACAACAATAAGAGTGTAATTAAGTTCGTTGGGAATGATAGAAAATTCCAGATCAATAGACGCCATGGCCAGGGAGATTAAAATAAAAAGAACTGAAAGAATAAAATTAAAATAATCGGGCCGCGGGGTTTGCAGCCACAGATACCCGCTAATCGCAACAATTAACCCGCTGAGAAGTTCAATTAAAAAATATCTGAATCGAATCGGCTCCCCGCAGTGGCGGCATTTTCCCCGGAGCCACAAGTAGCTTACCAGGGGGAGATTATCATACCATTTTATTAACTGTTCACAGTGCGGACACTGGCTGCGACCCTCGGCAACCGACCGGTCCCGCGGGAGACGGTAGATGCAGACGTTCAAAAACGACCCCAAACACAACCCGAATAGAAATATGAAAAAAATAATTATCCAGAACATAGTTACTCCTCTCAGAAATCAACCGGTTAAATCAACTTATAACTCCTGGCGAGCGGCCCGGAGCATAGTTTCAATATCAGGCTGCTTGTTGAGCCAGAGCTGCCAGGCCCGAGCGGCCTGATGGACGAGCATCTCCAGTCCGCCGGACGCTTTTTTGCCTCTGTTCGCAAAATCCCGGAGAAATTTTGTTTCCCGGTTATATATTAAATCCACGCCCACCATATCCGCAGCTATGTTGTTAACCGGGAAAGGTGAAGGATCGTTCCTGTTTAATCCCAGCGAAGTAGCATTCACAACCAGTTTCACGGCGGGAAGATGATTTTCCAGTTCATCCCGGTTGAGAACCTTGATGGGGGGAGATTCGAACTGACCGGCGAGAGAATGGGCTTTTTTTTCGGTCCTGTTCCATAGAAAAAGTTTGCGGCAGCCAAGCTCCTTCAAACCTGCAACGCAGGCCCGGGCGGCGCCGCCGGCACCGAGAAGCAAAACCGGTTCTTTTTGTATGATTTCTTCTGAAGGTTCTATTAATTTTTTGAACCCGTATACATCGGTATTTGCCAGCTGCAGTCGCCCCTCCCGGTTGTAAACAGTGTTGGCGGCGCCTGTTTTTTTAACCGAATCATCATGATAACTCTCACTTATTAAAGTGACTGCCTTCTCTTTCAGCGGCAGGGTAATATTGGCCCCGGGAAAATTCAACTGTTCAAGAAATTCAAAAAAGATTTTGAGTTCGTCCGGGGAAACCTCCTGAGCAAAATAACGATGTGGCAAATCCGCAGCCTCAAAAGCCGCATTATGTATAGCCGGGGAAAGGGTATGTTCAACGGGTTGACCGAGGACCCAGAAAGGTGAACCATATTTTAAAACCGGTTTCATGGTAAAAAATCCCCCGGCAAAAACGGTTTATTCTGCATTATTTTCACCCTCGCGGATAAGCCGGGCGCTGTCGCCCCGTTCCAGGTATCCCCCGTATACCGGAGTCGGCAGTTCCAGGACAGATTGCTGTTCATAAACTTCTGTCACGGGAAATATAAACTCTCCTACTTCAAACGAATCGCCGGGTTCAACCCCGTGAACTTCTCCCAGGTTCACTCTAACTTCGAGGGAACCAATATCAAAGATACGGCCTTCCCAGGGCCATTCCTGGCGCAGGGTTGTGATAACATTATCCAGTAAACGCCAGATTTTTATTCTTCTGGTCCCATGAAAAAATCTTTCCGTTTCCACTTCATCTTCAAGCTGAATTTCAAGTTCAGCCTGAAGGGTGTCATCCCAGGATGTAATAGTAATATCAACCACACCATCCACCGCCCCCTCCCGGACCAGAGCCGGTGGGGAAACTACTTCTTCAAAATCTCCGGCCATATAGAGTTCAAAGGCCGGTTGATGAAAGAAAGCCTGCTGAAAGATATTACCCAGAAGTTCAACTCCCCCCGGGGGACCTTCCCAGAAGGAAGGTATTTGCAGGGCAAAATAAACTCGCCCGGACGGCGAAGAAAATTCCGGAGGAATTTCGGGCGGCGTATCCCCTCGAAAACCTTCAGCATAATCCTCTATTCTCTCCGGTGGTGAAAAACCAAGCTCGCGGACCCGATTAAGTGTTCGGCCCACCTGCTGTTCCCAGCCCCGTTCATAAAAAAGTCGTGTCAGATCAAACTGACGTTCACTGTCCAGGGGATGCATCTCAAGGGAGCGCATAATAGCCGCCAGTGCCGCTTCGTTATAGTTCATACCATCGAGAGTCCGAAACTCACGGAAGAAAAAATCGGCCGAATTTCTGCGACGGTCTCCGCCCAGCCCTTCCCGCCCCCGGGCAAGCCGTGAGTAAAGCCAGCGATAAACAATATTTTCAGGTCGAGAAACAAGCAATCCGGCAAGTTTTTCCATTACTGCGGCCTCATCATCTTCAAGAAATAAACTCAACCACCCGGTCCGAAGATCGCCGTTAATTTCGGGTATTACCTGGCGAGCCTCCTCAATTTCCCCGAGATGATAATGTGCCCGGGCCAGCCAGTAGCGATAATTATTTTCATCCGCCGGCGGCAAAAACGGGGGTAAATCAGCGGGGAAATACTCAAACCCTTCCGCCAGCAGAGCCCGGATACGTTCTGAACTCTGCTGGAGGTGACGGGACTGGACAATACGCCAGTAAATGACAGGATTTTCAGCATATTCGAGAATTTCGTCCAAAAGCTCTTCATCAAATACTCCATCAAGATTCAGCCGAACCAAAAATTCATCCATTAAAATCCAGGGGTTTTCGGTTGTTCTCTGGCGGGCGGCATTAACATTATTACGGGCAAGAACATAATCCCGTCGACTCAGGTTAACCTGGGCCAGGGCGTGAAAAGGTTCCCATCGTTCAGGGGCTCTATCCCGAAAAATTTCGGCCCATTGGTGGGCGGTATCATATTCGGACTGGTAAAAATAAAGCCGGGTCAGACGCGAAGCCGTCCATGGTTCGTCCGGTTCAAGATCATCATATTTTTCCAGTGCATTTTCAGCAATTTCCCACCTTTCAGTGGCCAGAGCGGTCCGGATAAGTCCTCGCCAGCCATCGGAATGAGCAGGATTTTCAGCAACAAAATTTTCATACCGGCGGCGTGCTTCCCGGTAATAACCATCATCTTCAAGCTGACGGATCTGTTGGTAAGAACCACGGGCGGGACCGGGACTGGAAATGGACATAAAACCAGCTATAACTAAAAACAGAAAAAGCCTGAGGCAAAAATCAAAAGCCGGGATTTTCACCGAGAAATTGAAAGGGAATTTATAAAATCTTCCCGGAACGTACACCTTAATACCTCCTCAACGGATGTTGCGCCCGATTTTATTTTCTGGACACCCTTTTCTCTCAGGGAAGGGAGTTTAGTTGCTTGAGCAGCCTCCTTGAAAGCTTTATATGGTTTGTCTTCAAGAATACAGAAACGCAATTCATCCGTCATCGGTAAAACCTGGAAAATGCCGGTCAGTCCTTTATACCCGCTTATGTTCTCATCGGGAGGTGCGGGCCGGTAGCATTTGTCTCCGGAAGAAAGTCCAAGTCTCTCCCGCTCCGAACGAGCCGGAGAGTATTCTTCCCGGCAGCGGGGGTCGATCAACCGGACAAGCCGCTGGGCAACGACGCCAATAACCGAGTTTGCCAGCTGGTAGCGGTCCACATTTTTCGTGTTTGCAAGGTGATAAAGAGCATCCACGGCGTTGTCGGAATAATAGGAACTGAAGACTTTACAGCCAGTTGCCGCCGCGTAAAGGGTTGCCCGGGCCAGAGCCGGCTCTCCCATCTGGCTGACCATCATTATATCCGGATCCAGCTCAAGTGCCTCGTAAATTTTATTGGCCTGAGCGGTCGGGCTCCTGGTCGGAACCTCAATCTGGGTACTAAAATCAAGTTCATATTCAATCGGAGTCTCAACGGTAATAATAGAATTGGGAGTTCCGGCAAAATAACGCAGAGAAGCATAAAGCGAGGTGGTCCGACCGCTGCCGGCGGGCCCTGTATAAATAAGAAGTCCCCGGGGAGCGGATAACATTTCTTCAAGCAAAGTAAGCGCCGAAACATCAAGACCAAGGTCGGTTAACCCCCGCTGATAATTCTGCCCGCGGCAAACTTTAATCATCATTTTTTGTCCAAACCTGGTCTGAATGGTATCAAGACGCAAAATTACTTCTTCGCCGGAATAATCGAGTCTGATAATAGGGAAACCATCACCGTTTTCACCGGAATCAAGAGATTTTTCTGCCATCAATTTTAACCTGGACAAAATTGGCTGATGGAGCCGGGAGGGAAGCTGGGTGTAATCGTCAATTGCCCCGTCGACACGGAACTGAACCTGCATCTGGTTAGGCCGGGGATCCAGGTGAATATTGTTTGCCCCTTCCTCCAGGGCGTCACAGATAAGATGATTGGCTAGATTAACCGCCGGTTTTTGGCCGGCTTCTTTTAGCTCTTCGGTTAAATCCAACCCTTCCGCCGGGCCGGGACTTTTAACAACAACTCTTTTTTTCTCCAGACC
>CAZKRS010000047.1:0-9942 GCA_964555265.1 uncultured bacterium
TGCGGGCTGATCAACTCCCCGGTTTAATGGAAACGATCCCGGGATCTCGGCGGGTCACTTAATAATCGTATCAAATTTCCGCCTGAAAACCAGATTAAGTCCATTTTATTGTGTAAAAATGGCTTTTGTTCGGTATATAAGCCTTTTGCGAAACAGGAAGTTTCGCTTGCAAAAGGCTTGCCTCGGAATAGACAGGATGTCTATAAGAATGAGAACAAGAGTTTTTTTACACAATTTTTCGGAATTGGCCTGAAAACCACCCCGGGTCTGTTTTTGATTTATTCTTCAAGTGCCCGCTGGAGAGTATCCCAGGGTAAACTGGCACACTTTACACGGATAGGAAATTTTGTCACGCCTTTCAAAGCAATTAAATCTCCCAGTTTTTCCCGCAGCTTTTCTGTTCCCGGACTTTCGGAAGTAATCATTTTTTTGAATTTTTCCAGCAAATCAAACGCTTCCGTAACAGTTTTCCCTTCCAGTTTCTGAACCATCAAACTGGCCGCCGACATCGAGATTGCGCATCCCTCACCCTGGAATTTAACCTTCTCAATCCGCTCGCCGTTAAGCTTCAAATAAAGCTCAAGCTCATCTCCACAGGAGGGATTACTGTCCCTCGCTTGAGCGTCAGGATTATCTATTTTCCCTTCACCCCGGGGGTTTTTATAATGATCAAGTATTATTTCCTGGTATAAATCATCCAACGACATCTGAAAAATACTCCTTCGTCTTTTTTAAAGCTTCAACTAACCGGTCAACTTCCTCCCGGGTGTTGTAAAAGTAAAAACTCGCCCTGGCGGTCGCCTGCAAACCAAGCTCTTCCATAAGAGGCCGGGCACAGTGATGACCGGCCCGGCAGGCAATTGCATCCCGATCAATAATCTGGGTTAAATCATGAGGATGAATACCTTCCAGGTTGAAAGAGATCACGCCCCCCCTATTCTCCGGCTCACCGTAAATCTCCAGCCCCTCAATTTTGTTCATTTTTTCCCGGGCATATTTCTCCAGTTTTATCTCATGGTCACGGATACGCCCTCGCCCCACATCTTCAATAAAATCCACGGCCGCCCCCAGTCCAACCACCTGGGCGATTGCCGGAGTCCCCGCTTCAAATTTATGGGGTGGGTCGGCCCAGGTGCTACTCTGTTTTTTTACCCGCCCGATCATTTCCCCCCCGAACTGGTAGGGTTCCATCTCTTCCAGCAACTCCCGGCGGGCATATAACACCCCGACCCCGGTAGGACCACACATCTTATGACCGCTAAATACCAGGAAGTCCGGCTCCAGTTCCTGAACGTCTACCGGCAGGTGGGGGACAGATTGGGCACCGTCTATTAACACCCGCCCCCCCACCTTGCGGGCCGGTTTAATGATTTTATCCGGATCAATTATTGTCCCGAGGACGTTTGACATCTGGTTGAACGCTACCAGGGCAGTATTTTTGTTAAGTAGACTGCTGTAATGATCATAATCCAGGTTCCCGTTCTCATCAATATTAACAAAACGCAATTCGGCTCCCGTTTTCTGGCTCACCTGCTGCCAGGGAACCAGGTTGGAATGATGCTCCAGGACCGTAAGTATGATTTCATCAGAAGCGGTTAAATTATCCAGCCCCCAGCAGGTAGCAACCAGGTTCAGCGCTTCGGTTGCTCCCCGGACAAATATTATTTCCTCTTCCCGGGAAGCGTTAAGAAACTTTGCTGTTTTTGCACGGACCTGCTCAAACCTCTTCGTGGCCCGGCCACTTAAACTGTGGCTGGCCCGGTGAACATTGGCGTTATCCTCCCGGTAAAAACTGTTTACCGTCTCAATTACTTCCTCCGGCTTCTGCGTGGTCGCCGCATTGTCAAAATATACAACCTGGCGACCATTTATTTCCTGCTTGAGAACCGGAAATTTTTCTCGTATATCTCGCTCAACCATCTGACTCACCCGGTGATTTATCAATCATTTGTGTTCTTTTGTAATCAACTTTGCGGGAAAATTATTTATTTTAAAAGCGGGAGAATTTTAGTCTTGAAAATATTCTCGGGGGCATATTCCTGCTTCCGGCGCCGGGCTGATAATTCCAGCAGTTCTTCCCGTTTTCTCCCCCGGTTCTTCAGACGTTCTAAAACCGGAATACCCAGCCACGGTTTTTTTGAGGGATAAAGCAGCTCATGCTGCCGTTCGGGCAGTATACTATACCATGGTTCAACCGCCGGAGCCACTATAACCGTTCTTCCCAGCCATTCAAGGGCCCGGGCCCCCAGGGCGGATGTGTAACCCCAGGCCCAGAAATATTCAGGTGTGAAACTGACAGGCTTATCCTCAAGATATTCAACCTCAAGTTCAACCTCGATCTCTCTGCTTTTTTCGGGCAGAACAAAAGTATATTCTGGAAAAACTTCTTTGAGTTCTTCCAGCAAGTCCATGAAAAGCAACCTGTAAATTCTGCCGGCAAACATGACACAAACAGTTTTCTCACAAACCTCATCCCCCGGCCCCGTAACCCAGGGGAAAACATCCTCCTCGCTCTTCACCCGGCAACCTTCACGTTCATCTTCTTCTACCAGCTCAACCAAATTTTTTTCACTGAGCTTGTCCAGGTTTGGCCCCTCCAGAAGCCGGTAAAAAAGTCCATACAACCTTAGAATCACGCTCTTGCCGGCCAGGTTCCACAGGCGGGGATTCTTGCCGATATTTTTGATTCCCCCGGCAAACAGTTTTAAAAATCCGTTTTTTTCTTTCCTTTCAAATTCACCTCCGGATTCCAACTCATCAAGCCGGTCCAGGATTCGGTTCAGCCAGGTTACAGCAAGAGGATTTTTCTCCAGCGAAGGGAGGCGGAAGTTCAGGGGCCGGATATTTTTACCCATTCTTAACCGTCCAGGACCCGGTCATAAATTTTATCAATATGTTTCAGAAATCCCTCCGGATTGAAACATTCCTCCAGCTCAGAATCAGAAATAATAGAACTTATCTCCTTATCAGCGACAACCAGCCGCTTAAAATCTTTGTTATTTTCCCAGCTATCACCGGCCAGCTCCTGTACTTTTTCATAAGCCCGGCTTCTCTCCCAACCCGCTTCAGTAAGTTTTAGCATTACCTTCTGGCTGTAAATCACGCCCCGGGTCAGCTCAATATTGGAACGCATTTTTTCTTTAAACACTCCCAGCCCGCCAAGAAGACGGCGGCAGTTTTTAACCATGTAGTGAACCAGGTTAAAAGCATCAGGAAAAATTATCCGCTCGGTGGAGGAATTGCTCAGGTCCCGCTCATGCCAGAGAGACTGGGTTTCAAAAGCACTCTGGGCGTATCCCCGTAAACAGCGGGCCTGGCCCGACAGTCGCTCGGAAAGAATGGGATTTTTCTTGTGAGGCATGGCCGAGGAACCTTTCTGTTTTTCTTCAAAATTTTCCTGGACTTCCAAAATTTCAGTTCTCTGGAGGTTACGAATCTCAACCGCTATTTTTTCAACTGTCCCCGCCAGATTGGCAAGCGTTGAAATCACCCGGGCGTGCCGGTCCCGCTGAATAATCTGGCTGCTGACCGCTGCCGGCTCGATACCCAGCCGCCGGCAGGCAGTTTCTTCAACCTCCGGTGGGATCTCCGCATAAGTTCCCACCGCTCCACTTAATTTCCCAACATTTATCTCTTCGACGGCGTCATGTAAACGCTTGAGCTGGCGCCGGAACTCCTCCAGCCATACCAGGCATTTCAACCCGAAGGTTACCGGCTCCGCATGGACGCCGTGCGTGCGGCCGATCATCAGCGTCTTTTTATGCTCCCGGGCCATTTTTTCCAGCAGTTCAATTATCTTTAATACTTCTTCAATCAAGACTTCCAGTGCTTCGGCGGACCGGATGGAATTTGCCGTGTCCTTGACGTCCGAAGAGGTCAGTCCCCGGTGAACATCCCCCGACAGCTCCCCGAGATTTTCTTCTATATTCTCCAGGAACGCCAGCATATCGTGGCGGATCTCCTTTTCTATCTTTTTTATCCTGGCGGTGGACCAGTCGATTTTCGCAACTATCTCTTCAAACCTCCCGGCAGAAACCTCCCCCGCCTCTACCCACCCCGCCAGCGCTGCTTCCTCAATCCGCCACCAGATTTCAAATTTATGTTCTGCCGACCAGATGTTTTTCATCTTTTCCGTCTCATATTTAGAATGCACTACCCTGACCTCCCATTAATGATAAAAAATTCGTTCTCCGGCAAATATTAGTGCCATCTCCTGCTTGTCGGCCTCTCTTATTACTTCTTCATCCCTGATTGAACCCCCGGGCGCAACGATCGCCTGGACGCCGGCTTCGGCGGCCACCTCAATGTTATCGGCAAACGGGAAAAAACCATCCGAGGCCAGAACCGGTGAACTTTTGTTACCATGGTATTGCTTGTATTTTTTAACCGCCAGTTCCACGGCATCCACCCGGCTCTGCTGACCAACGCCGGCAGCCAGCAGTTGATCTCGAACGGCCATAACCGCCGCGTTGGAATTTACGTGCCGGCAGATCCGCCAGGCCTGTCCCAGCGTCTCTTTCTCCTCGTTTGAAGGTTGGCGCTCACTTACTACCTCCCAACCCGAATTATATATTTCCTCCGTAAGCTCATCCTGGCAGAGATATAGATCTTCCCCAAAATTTCTAATTAGTTCCCCGGGTTGCTGTTCAAACATTCCCGGCCACTGAATAACCCTCAGTCTTTCCCTCTCTTTAAGGATCTCAAGCGCTTCCGAGCTGAATCCGGGGGCCACCACGCCCTCCAGGAACTTATCAAGAACCGGACGGGCGACTGATTGATCCACCGGCCTGTTGAAAGCTGCGAAACCGCCGTAAGCACTCTTGGGATCGCCCGCCCACGCCTTTTCAAAAGCTCCGTTCAAATTCGAGGCGGCTCCCCAACCCGTGGGATTGGTGTGCTTGATTACCACCGCTTCCCCCCGCCGGGTATCCTTTACCAGCCGGCGGGCGGCGTCAAGATCAAGACAGTTGGTATAGGACAATCCCGGCCCGGCCAGCTGTTCAAAAGGCAGTTTGTCTTCAGAAAATAAATCGGCACCAATATAGCCCCCCTGGGCTGGATTTTCTCCGTATCTTAACTTTTCAACCTCCTCCAGCGATAACCTTTCTGCCAGAGGGGAACGGAACTTTTGGAGCATGCTTAAAAACTGTTTGTCATATTTAAGTGTCTGTTTGATTGCCCGAACGGCCAGCTGACGGCGCTCATCCCCGCCCGGGGGGAAATTATTACACAAATATTCTGCCGCCGGCGGCGAACTAACCACCGTTACCTGCCGCCAGCTCTTGGCTGCAGCCCGCACTAAACCAACTCCGCCTATATCCACCTTTTCGAAACTATCGTCCTCTCCGCCGGCTGACGGCGGGGTGAGATCTATGCACACCCCGTTCAGCAACGGAAAATCACCGCCTGGTTCTTCCCCGTTCGTAGCCATAATCGAACTATAGATGTCCGGCTGCAGGGTTTTTACCTTCCCCGCCAACCGCTCGGCAAGACCAAAAACTTCCTCGACAGTTTGGGCTTCAATACCTAATTTTGCCAGCCAGCGGGCTGTCCCCGAACTGGCTATAAAACTACAGCCTTTTTTATCAAGTAATTTTACAAGTTCGGTGTATGGTTCCTTGTTAAAAAGGGAAATTAAAAACGCATCGTCTAAATCTGCCATTGTTCCAGCTCCCGGTATTGAGGTCCTGCAGAGGTCAGTTTGCTTTCATAAAGCACAAGCGAGGGATTCAAAATCTCCCCGAACTTCCGGTTCCCGTATTTCTTTAACCAGTTAATTACGGGCCGGGGATCAGAAATTTTTTTCTTGATCCGTCCCAGTGTCAGGTGAGGATGAAACTCACGGGCCTCTTTATCAACTCCCAGCTCAAACGCCGCCTCCTCACAGGTTGTATTTAATTTTTTCAGAGGTTCCTCTGGTCCGGCGCCCGCCCAGATAACCCGGGGGCTACCGGGATTGGGAAATACACCGGCATAACGGATATCTAAATTTCGATCCCCGGCTTTATCCAGGCGTTCGGTGAGTTTATAAACCAGTTTTTCAGTTAAATTTTCATCAACGTCACCAAGAAATTTTACCGTAATATGATAATTTTCCGGCCGAACCGCTTTTACGGTTATCTTATCAGTTAATTCCGAAAAAATCTCCGTCAGTTTCCTTCCCACACCTTCCGGACAGGGAATCCCCAGAAACGCACGCATAGTTCATACAGCTCCCTCGGAAAATTAAGTTCCAGGTTGCAAAAACAGGATCAATATCTCATCAGAAATATATGTTTTGTAAAATTTCTCCTGTTTCGAATCCTTCCCCGGCCCGGCAGTCATCCGGTAAATTGTAAATTTTATCAATTCGGGTTAACTTGAGTATAAGAAAAAAGGGATTATTTCGCATTATTTATGTTGAGATAAAACTGGCGGCAAGTTCAAGGACGGTTTTGACGGTTTTCATCCGTATTTCGGCCCTGTTTCCTTCAAATATGTTTTCAGAAACTTCAGCTCCCGCCGGGGAAGATACGGCCGTATAAACAAGTCCCACCGGTTTTTCTCCAGTGCTTCCCGAAGGTCCGGCTATCCCGGTCGTTGAGAGCGCGATATCGGTTTTAAAAGCTTTAGTTGCGCCCCGGGCCATTGCCAGGGCTACTTTTTTGCTGACCGCTCCTTCTTCATTCAAAAGTTTCTCATCCACACCCAACCGGGATATCTTTATCCGGTTGGCATAAGCAATTATTCCTCCGGCATAATAACGCGAACTGCCGGGAACAGAAGTAATTTCTCCCCCAAGCAATCCGCCCGTGCAGGACTCCGCCGAGGCCAGGGTGTAATCACATTTTTTAAGAATTGAAAATAATTTTTGAACCTGTTTTTCCATGGGACTATTTAACCCTGCAGTTCTTCGGTGACCGGTTCTTTTCGCCCGGCCTGGTAAATCCAGAGTTTACTTCCCCCATACCGCCGGCAGCGCATCAGGTAAAACTTATCATCAACAACCCCCGGCAGCGACGGATGATTGGCCCGGGTTTCTATGGCAATTATTGCTTTATCCCGAAGCCAGTCCACATCTGCCAGTTTCAGCAGGATCTGCTCCGGATAATCACTGTCGTAGGGCGGGTCCATGAACACAAGATCAACGGGTTCTGGCGGACCGAAGTTAAGAAAAGCCTCCACCTTCTGGCAATACCAGTCAACATGCTCGCCGGGGCGAGGCTCCTCACGAATGTCCACGGCAAAAACCCGCCGGGCTCCTTCCTCAAGCAGGGCCCGGCCCACCCGCCCCGAACCGGCAAACAGTTCCAGAACAACCAGGTTAGAAATCACCGGGCGGATGATATCACAGAGGGCCTTCATCAGAACAGATTTTGTTCTCCTCAGCGGAGTTTTATCAGTTTCCAATCGCCATCAACCCTCTGCCAGACCATTTTTTGATAACCGCTATTCACATGCGGGTGTTCATCCTCTTCAAACCAGTTCTTCTCTTTGAAAGCATAAACCACCGTTGCTTCCTCTTCATCAACTTCCAACTGCTGCAGACGGTAGGTATACTCTATTTTTTCAAGTCCTTCAAATTTTTCTTCCAGGAATATCTCCAGGGCTTCTTTGCCCCTGTGATCCCGGTGCTCAAACTCTAAATTATCAGCTAAAAAATCCTTTAGCGAAGAAATATCCCGGGCTTTATACTCCTCTAAAAAATCATCCAGGCGGTCCAGGAACTCCGACTCTTCCTCCCGAAAAAGATACCGGCGGCGAAAACGCTGATAGCGGCTCCGGTTTACAATTAAAGGCGAATCGTCGTCAAAATACCTGTGGGTCAACTGCTGAAGGTCTATCCGGCGGATACGATCAACCAGGTAGGGATGAGTGCGCAAAATTAATAGCTCATAATCCGGTATTTCTCCGCTGATCTCTTGAAGCCGCCGCAGACTGTCGGTCAATCCGGCCGGATCATACCCGGCACTGATCATATATTTTAACCCCAGCTCATCCGCTTCGTATTCAGCTTCCCGGGTATATCCGCGAGCCGCCATATCCTGGCCGACAAAACCGCCGATCAGGCTCCGGCCACCGGTTGCCGGAGCAGCCGCCAAGCCGGCCAGGACAGTCGCCATCTGGATCTGACGCCGTTTTTCGGCATGACGGGCGTTAATATGGCCCAGCTCATGGCCCAGCACTCCGGCCAGCTGCGCTTCTGTTTCCAGCTCTTTCAGCAATCCCCGGGTCACATAAACATAACCCCCGGGAAGCGCAAGTGCATTTACAAAAAAAGTATCCAGGATTTCAAATTCATAATCTAAATCCGACCGGTCAGTATAAATTGCCAGACGGTTGCCCACATTACGAACATAACTCCGGTATTCTTCAGAATCATAAATACCAACCTCTTCCTCCAGCCGTTCAGCTTCCCGGCGCCCCAGCTCCCTCTCCCGGTGGGCCGGTAAAACCGCACATCCGGTCCCCAAGAAAACAAGAAGCAAAATAACAGCCAGATGTTTTATTTTCCATTTATAAATCAATTTTCTCCCCCGGTTTATAACTGGAAAGATATCCATACAGACTGCCGAACCGGGCCGGAATTGCTATCTGCAGCGGCAAACTTCGCTCATCTTTACTGATCCAGACCCGCACTCCCCGGGATGTATCCTTGAGCTGCTCCTTGAGCTCCTCCTCCCGTTCTTCATCCTCAAGCCGGGGAACGATTTTAAACGCTTCCTGCCAGCCATCAGCACTTATAATCATCTCCTCTTTGTCTACCTTGAGAATCAAATGGTAAACTTTATCTCCAACATGAACCGGAAAAGAATATTCATCCCCGACCGCAAGCTCAAGCGTGCGCAGGTAATAAACGGCTGAAACAACATCCTGCGTGTAAAGCGGTATTTCACCGTCTTTTTCACCATCCCGCACAACAAACCCTTCGTCATGGTGATATCGAACTTCTTCCGTCTCCGCCTCTCCGTTATGGTTTTTATGGTAATCATAACCCCAGGAAAATAATCCCCGGATATCCATGTAACTTATCAAAGTATCACGAACACTGTACATCCAGCTCACGGCTCCCGACGTCTCCGCCTCCATCTTCAACCGGTATATCGGTCTATCTTCAAATACTGCCTCTTCAGTGTTTATATTTATATAACCGGCAGTTAATCCCATGTACGTAACCCGTAACTCTAATTCTTCGCCGGTACCAAACCGCCGGTGGACTTCCGCCCGGTCGACCTCAACCCGCTCGGGCGGTTCAAACTCAACAGCAGTATCGGCCGGCTCCTCGCTGGCAAAAACTATCCCGCCGCCGGTTAAAAATGTAATAAGAATAATAACAGCCGCTAATCCTGTTTTTTGGGGGAATTCCACCATTAACACCTCTTAAACTCTAAAAAAATTAAATAATTTTTGTTGTTAATTTATCAGACGGTTTATGTGCGCCGGTTTTTTGTCTTGCATAATCCGGACTCAAAATGATTCTTACTCCGCTTATTACTATTTCTTATCCCTCTTTAAATTGTAACCAATTCAACGCTTTTTTACCAGAATACCTCATTCCCGGCTTAATATCTAAAATTTTGGCTGTTCATAACTGTTTTTTACCGGAACCACTTAATTATTACCCGCCCCCGGGTAATAATTAACCGTTTTTGATTTACCGCTTTCGGTATAATTTTTTTTAGTTCTCTGCTTTCAGTATAACCGCCGTCAAACCGGGTAATATTTCATAAAAAGTTGGTACAAAAGTTGCCTTACTATTAAGTGACAACGGCTAATCCAGGGAGGTTGAAAGCCGATGGCTAAAAAAGAAGTTAGCTCCGCTATTCAAAGCAGAATTCGTGAACTTGAACCGGGGATGGTCTTGGCCCGGACCGTCTACTCTTCCGACGGCTGCCCGCTTCTACATGAGGGAAAGGTTCTAACCGAACGTGATATTGAGAGGCTTGAAAACTGGCGTCAGCG
>CAZKRS010000048.1:0-9912 GCA_964555265.1 uncultured bacterium
ATACGGCTTGATTGTGGGTCTGATTGCGATTGTAGTGATTGCTGTATTTGTTGCACTTGGTCCCCAGATAACAGCTTTGTTCACTGAGACAATTGACGAGGGTACACTCGAAGAGGGACAGGAAGAGCTTCAAGAAGCAATTGAAGAGGCTGAAGAAGAGGAAGAAGAAGAGTAATTTTAACCACCGAAAATTACCGGTCCCGGCCCCCCCAGGGGTCGGGACTTTTTTTATTTACCGGGTGATAAAAGTGACCGACCGGGAAAAAGGCCAGTACATGGTCGAATTTGCGCTTTCATTTGTTATTTTTATAATATTTGTGATATTTGTGATTGATCTTGGTCTTTTGATGTACAATCATAACCTTTTTTACCACGGCGTGGCCCGGGGGGCCCGGCAAGCGGCGCTTGGCGGCTCCAACGAGGATATTCGCCAGGTGGTAAGCGATGAGATCACCGGCAGTTATTTCCCCACCATATTTTTAAAAGCTGAAGTTGAAGGGATAAATATATCCCCCGACGCTGAAATTCTCCGGGTGGATGGTAGAGAAGTGGAGGTGGGGATGGACCCTCTGTTCGGGATCGGTCTGCCGTTTCTGGGGGCTATTGCTGTTGAGAAGCCGATTAGCAGCCGGATGATTATTGTGCAGCAGAATGATAGCGACCGCGACGGCTGCAAAGATAAATTTGCCGGGACCGGCACTGAGTGTGACAGTTATAGATATTTTTCTGAAACTTACTCCGGCGATCATTTAAACAACGGTATCGTCGACGGCTACCGGTTTGACGGACCGGATACCGACCCCGACGGCGACGGTATCCACTGGCGTGAGGATACGGTGGCTATTGCTTATATTGGTAACACTCAATGTGAAGGGTACTATATTTATCGTCCCCACAACGAAGAGGAAAGAATTAATCCCACCGACTGCGGGGAGATTGAAGGAATAGAAGGACAGGTCTGGGAGGGATGGTTTGACGGCTGGTATCATGCCCCGGAAATATGGGATGATGGTAGCGAGGCCCCCCTGCAGCTTTTTGAACGCAAACTGCCCCGGCGTCATGTGGATAATTCGGACCTGGAGAGCCATGTTGTAACTTTGTCCACGGCGTATGACGCCGCTAATAACGGCTGGGAGGACAGGTTTGATGAAAGTCCCGATGATCCGACAACTTACTGAATCCGGTTCAGAAAACGGCCAGGCCTTGGTGGAGATGGTAGTTATTGTGGTCCTGGCTCTGATGATAGGGATCGGTATTTATGAGACGGGAGTTTTTCTGCATAACGTATCGGTTTTAAACGCCGCCGTTGACCACGCGGCAACTTATGCTTCCTGGGGAGCGCCCGTGGAAAAAATAGAAGCAGCGCTGGTCAGGGAGGGCAGAAACCTGCTGGTGGGAGCGTTCTCCCGCCAGGAGTTTGACCCCGACGGGATTATCATCGAGGTCTGGAATCCGGTTGCCGGGGAAAAGATAGCGCCAACTGAATTTTCCGAGGAATTTATGCCCAATAGGAGCCGGGTTGCCGAATACATGTTCTGGGCGGAGGGTTACCGAATTAAGGTTGGATTGAACTACAGGGCCGGGATTTACATTCCTTTTGCCGGCCCGGTAACCATACCTTTCACCACGATTGTATCCTCCCGGACAATCCAGGCTTCAAATGATATTGACCGGGACGGGATGGTTGATCATTATGAGGCTGAATATATAGCTCACGCGCTCGCCCTGGAGGGCGATACAATCTGGAAACACCCGGTTCACCGGGACAAAACAGGCAAACTTGATGGTCCGGATGTAGATATTGACGGTGACGGGACAATTGCGGCCGAAGACGATTATCCCTATGATTTTACAAATGACGGCACGGAGGATAAGTTTGCTCCCGGCCAGAACAGGCTGGATTACAACCCGGTAATCGGTCCCCGGGGCTGGATTTTTACCCCGTAAATAGCACTATTATAAAATAAGATTTTGACTTCAGGCAAAAATGTGCTATATTATTGACAACGATATACTTACATAGTGTCAAGATACCATAAATGCTCTCTTAAAGGTGCTTTAGATGCAGAACCGGACACTGATAATTATTGCGGTAGTTTTATTTGTTGTAGCGGCCCTTCTCGGGTTGTCTATCTTTGCTGTTTTATATCTTACCACTACCGACCCCCATCCTGTCCCCGTGGCCGGCAGTAACCTGGAGGCCAACTACAGAATCCAGGAGTATGACCTTGACACTTACGATTACGGCCGCCCTCCCCCCGAGGATGTTATAACCGATACCGGACAGATTATCGGGCGGGTTACAACCGGTTCAATAGAGGCCGGGGATCTTTTTCATGCCGGTGATTTAAGGGACCGCTTTGAGGTTGTCCGGCTGCGCCGGGAAGTTTCCGCCGGGAGCCGGATTGGGGGGGATATGCTGGAGGTTACATATTCGGATGAACTGCCCCCGGGAGCTTACAGCTCATCGGCTGATGTTGCCGGAAAACTTTCCCGCCGCAACCTGGAGGCCGGAGAAATAGTAACCGTGGAAGATATTCATGAAGAAGAGGAAGAATTTGTTGTTGTAACGGAACAAATAGAGCCGAACACTATAATTAGAAGGGACCAGCTTGAGCTTACCTCCCGCCCTCCCGAATATCCGGACGGAGTGACTGCGCTGGAACAGGTCGTGGGCGAAGTAAGCCGGCGCCGGCTTCCAGCAGGAGAGGTGGTTAGGGAATCTGATCTTCACGTAGGGGATCTTCAGCTTTCCCATTTCATCCCTCTGCACCGGCGGGCGGTGCCCATACCAATTCAAAACTATAATGCGGTTGGTTACATGATTAATCCCGGCGACCTGGTGGATATATATGTTTATTCACCCGACAGTTATTCCCCCCGCCGGGTTGCAGAAGGCGGACCGGGAGAAATAAATGTTCACAAGCTGCAGAAAGTGGCTGATGCAGCCCGGGTCTTGACTTTAAACAGGGCTGATGAAACAGTTTACCAGCGGGGACAACTGGAAGAAGACGAGCTGACGTTTAATTACGATCAGATAACTATCGGGGTGACGTTAAGTGAAGCAGAGAAAATAAATTTAATCCGGGGGATGCAGCAGGAAGCCGAACAGGTCCGTTTCTTTGTTATCCTTAGGCCCCGGAATCTTGAAAGTAAATACGGGTTGAGGAGAATAACCAATTTTGATCTTTACGACCATGAGCGGCGGGAAGGGCGGGACGTGGAAAAAATGATTGAAGGCCGGGAAGTGGAAGTTATACATGGCGACGAAATCCAAAAATACAGGGTGCCTCGATACTGATGAATTATAAACGTGCTGTTTCGGTGCTGGTTTTGATTGTGTTTATCCTCCAGCCTTTGTATCCCCTTTCGGTGGCCGGTGGAAACGTCCGCCGGATAGAAGTACCGCTCCAGGGAGCCGAGGTCCTGGAGATGGATTCCGAAATTACCCGGGTGGTCCTGGGGAATCCCGAGCTGGCGGAATTAAACGTTGTCACAACCCGTGAGATTTTAATAGTCGGTAAACAGCGGGGAAGCACCACTTTGCATGTATGGACGGACGCCGGCCTGCGGGAGTTCAGAATTAATATAACCGATCGTCCCGACCGGGAGAGAATCGATAAAGAAGGACTGCTGCGTGAACTGGGAGTTGTAGATGAAGACGGCCATGAGCTGCGGGTTTTTTCGCCAAGATATCGTGATTTGGGTGATATTGAAGAATATTTTGAAGAACTTTTAGGTGATGAGGGAGAAATTTTACTGAGCGACCAGGCTGCTGAACAAATTTATGTCCTGGGACCTGCGAAATTGCTGGATCAAATAGAAGAATTGCTCGAGCGTCTTGATGTGCCCGATGAAGAGATGGAGTTCACCCGTCGGATTGACCTGGACAACCGTTCGGTTACTGAGTTAATCGACAAAGTTGAGAGACTGCTATCGGAGGAAGGGATAGCAGTTATGGATGAAGAAACAAACTCAATTTTAGTCATCGATAGTGTCTCCCGGGGCCGGGAAATTGAAGATTATCTTGAGGGGATAGATGTGGCGACCGTGGCCCAGGTTAGAATTGAGGCTAAATTTGTGGAGATGTCTGAAGAAGCGAGCCGTGAAATTGGTATTGATTGGCAGTATGACGGGACTGTTGACGGCAGTGCTGCATTTGTTGATTTTTCACCGGATATCAAGGATTTAGACGGTTTAAGCCTGGGAATTGCCGATGATTTTACAGCTTTAATGCAGTTTTTAGAATCCGAAGATCTTGCAAACCTTATTTCTTCACCAAATATTATGACCCGGAATCAACAACAAGCCACACTGGAAGTAATTAACGAAAAAAATTACATGGCAGGGTGCAGGGTAGAGCGTGATAACGGACAGACTTTCTACATACCGGATGTAGAATCGGTAGAAGAAGGAATTACTCTTGAAGCCACTCCTTTGATGGGGGGCGAGGATATAATTCAACTATCTGTTAAACCTGAGTTGAAAATAGTTTCGTTTGATCCTGCACTGGCTGAGGATTCTCCATGTGGGATGCTGCAGTTTCCGGCTGTCGACCGCCGGCAGTCAGAACTGGAGGTCGCTTTGCAGGATGGCCAGACGCTTGTAATTGGTGGGTTGAGCCGTCAGGCAACCGCCGACGAGAGCCGGGAAGTGCCGCTGCTGGGCAAAATACCAATTGTCGGACCTTATTTGTTTGGTTATCAACGTGATGAACGGGAAAGTCGGGAAATAAATATATTCCTTACCGCTGAGATTGTGCGGTTGGATGAAGAACCCTCCGAAGAAGTTATGGATCCCGCCGCGGCTACCGATACCGTTCCGGAAGAAATGAACTTGTTTGATGAATAAGCCAGGTCGATAACCTATGGACACTATTTCAATTTTGCTTGCCGTTCCCGGGGTCGATAAACGGGTTGAATTGAAAAAAACACTTTATGAAGACCAGGAGATGGAAGTGGCGGGGGAGGTTGAGGATTACGAGGAGTGCCTGGCGGAAGTCCGGGACACCCGTCCGGCTCTGCTTCTACTCTCCCTGGATTTAGCTCCCTCCGCCGACCTCAAGGACCTCGTGGAAGAGATTATAACCGAAGCCCCCCAGACCGAAATTATTGTCCTGGCCCCGGGGGAAGAAAGAGAACAGGAAGCCCACCGGTTAATTCGCCGCGGTGTTTATGATTATCTTGTCGAACCCGTGGAGTCCGAGGAGTTAATTGGATTAATCCGGGACACTTTTGAAATCACCCGCCGCCGGCAGGAAAAACTCCAGGAAGTTATGTCGGGGAAGGCTCCCGGTCAATCCGAAAGAGCGGGGCGGATTATTTCGGTTTTCAGTACCAAAGGGGGGGTGGGACGCTCTTTAATAGCGGTTAACCTGGCCTGCGGGTTAAGAAAATTAACGCAGAAGAGAGTTGCCCTGGTGGACCTCGACCTGCAGTTTGGAGACGATGCGGTATTAATGGATATTAAACCCACCAACATGATTTCTACCCTGGCCCGGGACTGCAAAGAGGTTGAGAGCGTGGATTATGATCTCCTGGAGTCCTATATGCATACTCACGAACCCAGCGGCGTAGATTTACTTCCTTCGCCGGGCCAGCCTCATGAGGCTGAATTTGTAGAGGAAACCGATGTCCAGAAAATACTGCGGGCCCTCCGGCGGCATTATCATTATATTGTTATCGATACGTCCACTCATATTTCCGAACCCGTTATTGCGGCCATAGAATCGTCCGACCTCGTCTTGCTTCTTTTGACTCTCGAGCTGCCAACAATTAAAAACGGCAAATTAATGCTGGATTTGATGGATGAACTGGGGTTGTCCCGGAACCTGGTAAAAATAGTCATGAACCGGGATGTTCCCGATTCAGAGATTCAACTGGAAGAGGTTGAAGAAGCTCTTGGGGAGGAAATAATCGGCAGTTTGCCCAGTTCCGGCCAGATAGTCATGCCTTCCATAGATGAAGGGACCCCCGTGCTTCTTTCTCATCCTGAATCCGATTTCAGCCGCTCTTTGCTTGATCTGCTGCGGAGAATAATTACGGAAGAATTTGAGCTGGAAGAAGAGCTTATAGTCGAAGAAACCGAGGGTGAGGATATACCCGGTCAGCAGAATCTACCCGATCCCCTGGAGAGAGCGGGGGCGGGGTTGATTGACTATGGTATTACCGGCCTGGCCTGGCTGGTCTTTATAGTGGCCGGAGTCCTGGCCGGTTTTTTTATTCCCGGGTTACCGGGGGTAGTTCTGGGCGCAGTTATTGCGTTGCTGGGTGGTTTTGTTCCCCTGGCTTATTTTACTTATTTCCATGCCGACGGTCAGCCCCCCGGCAAACGGATGTTTAACCTGAAACTGATCAGGACCGGTGAAGAGACAGTTGAACCTGCTGTTGCCCTGGGAAGAACCCTGGCTTCTATTGTTTCAGCCCTGCCCCTTGGGCTTGGTTTCTGGTGGGCTTTCTGGGATCCGGCCCAGCAGACCTGGCACGATAAAATGGCGGGGACATACGTGATTTCCTCCCCCGAAGAAGAGACATAACAGCACTCTTCAACCTGAAAGTTGAAAACAGGAACCCGGGAATTCAGGATTCCAGCTATATATATGTTTGGAACCCTGCCCGCTAATTGATATAATTTTATGATTAAGGTCTTGTAGAGTCGGGAAATTATTTCATTTAAGCTGTGAGGTTTTGAACCATGTCTCTTCTGCAGCGGCTGGAGAAGGCCAAGGACGGCGAAACCAGTCCTAAAAAGACCGGCCAGAGCAGCGAACCCTCATCCCCCGAGGAAAGGCTTAAGGAAGAGGTCCATAACCGTGTTGTTGAGCAGATCGGTTCGGATACCCTCCAGATGGGGGAAGCAAACGATAAGAGAGAAAAACTGCGTGGAAAAATTGAAGAACTGGTTATTACGGTGGGTTCCGAGCAGGGGATAAGTCTCAGCCGGTCCGAGCATGAACGGGTTATCGAGGATTTATTGAACGAGATCCTGGGTCTGGGGCCGATTGAACCGCTCCTGAATGAGCCGGATATTACCGATATCATGGTCAAGGGTGTGGACCTGGTATATGTGGAAAAAAACGGCCGGTTGACCGAGGCGGATGTTTCTTTTAAAGATAAAGATCATCTTATGAATATAATTCAGAAAATTGTTGCACCGCTTGGCCGGCGGGTAGACGAGAGCCAGCCTTACTGTGACGCCCGGCTTCCTGACGGGTCGCGGGTAAATATCATAATTCCCCCGCTGGCTCTTGACGGTCCGACGGTTACTATTCGTAAATTTTCTGAAGATCCGTTTGGTGTGGAAGATTTAATAGATTTTGGAACTCTCTCCCGACAGATGGCAGATTTCTTAAACGGTTGTGTTGAAGCCGCCTTGAACATCATTGTCTCCGGGGGAACCGGGTCCGGTAAAACAACCACTCTTAACGTTCTCTCCAGTTTTATTCCCCACGACCTGCGGATTGTTACCGTCGAGGATTCAGCGGAGCTGCAGCTCCAGCAGGAGCACGTCGTGCGCCTGGAAACCAGGCCGCCCAATATAGAAGGGGAGGGAGAGGTTACGATGCGGGATCTTGTCAAGAACTCCCTCCGGATGCGGCCGGACCGGATAATCGTTGGTGAATGTCGGGGCGGGGAGGCTCTGGATATGCTCCAGGCGATGAACACGGGACATGACGGTTCTTTAACGACAGTTCACGCCAATAATCCCCGGGAATCAATCTCCCGCCTTGAAACACTGGTAATGATGGCCGGGATGGAACTGCCCCAGAAAGCTATCCGGGAGCAGATATCTTCGGCCGTCGATTTGATTGTCCAGCAGTCCCGGCTCAGGGACGGCAGCCGGAAAATTATTTCAATAACCGAGGTCCAGGGAATGGAAGAGGATACCGTGGTTTTATCCGAAATTTTCACTTTTGAACAGGAAGGTATGGTGGACGGCAAAATAGTTGGGGAATTAAAACCGACCGGAGTACGTCCTTCCTTCTACGAACGGTTCAAACAGGAAGGTATTGAACTACCGGACGATCTTTTCGTGGAAGAAAGTTAAATGCCCGGCACTCTAATTCTTCTTTTGATTCTTGCTCTATGTGCTCTCGGGATTTTAACAGTTCTTTTTTCTCTCAAGCGCCGGGAAAAAAAGGAAAAGCTTACCCTTAAAGAACGGATTCGTCCTTATGTTGACCAGGCTTACCGCCAGGAACTGGCCCGCCGGAAATCAGCCGAGGAAGAAACCGAAAGCTCGGCCTGGTTAAGCGGGATTGCCGATCAGTTTTCCGAAATTGCCCTTAGCGAGGAAATTAAAAACCGGCTTCAGAACTGGCTGCTGCGGTCCGGATTGAAAGTTCGACCGGCCGAATTTGTTATTATCTGCATTATTTTTATGATTGTCCTGGGAATGGGATTTGGTCTTCTGGGAACCTTCGCCGTCGGGGGCTGGGGAGTGTTCATGGGAGTTATCGGGTTTGCTGTCGGCTGGGTTTTCCCCTCTGTTTACGTTCTGTTTCGCCGCAAGCAACGGATGAAGAAGTTTAACGATCAATTGCTTGATTTGATTACCCTCCTTTCTAACGCCTTGAAATCGGGTTATGGATTTGTCCAGGCTCTCAACCTGGTGGCAAAGGAAGCTAACCCCCCCGCCTCGGAGGAGTTTCGCCGGGTTATCAGGGAGAATAACGTCGGCAGTTCGATAGAAGAGGCGCTGAATCGACTTGTTGAGCGGATGGATAGCGAGGATCTTGACCTGGTGGTAACCGCTGTTTTGATTCAGCGGCAGGTTGGTGGAAACTTGAGCGTGATTCTTGACCAGATCAGTTCGACGATCCGTGAGCGGTTGTCCCTGCAGGGACAGATAAAAGCATTAACAGCCCAGGGTAAACTTGGAGGAGCCATAATTTCGCTGCTGCCGGTGGCGCTCGGTCTTGTTTTTTATTTCCTCCAGCCGGAGATGATGACCGGTTTTGTCACCCATCCCCTGGGGATTGGCCTGATTGCTCTTGGAATTTTCTGGCAGTCGATTGGTATTTTTATAATATGGAAGATTGTTAATATTGATATTTAAAACGAGGTAAAACGGATGATTATTTACCTGGGTGTTATGGTGGCTGTTTCCCTGTTTTTTATTTCCGGAGCTCTTTTTCTGTTTGGCTCCCGGAGCGAGGAAGTATCTCCCGTTTTCAGGAGATTCAAGGAATATACCGGTTATGGCGAGGAGCAAGAGGAGGTTGCCCTTGACGAGGAACTGCTTGAGGGGACTTTTTACGAGCGGAATATATATCCTGTAATTGAGCGATTTGGAAAATTAATCGGTGGAGATGAGGAATCGAAACGGGAAAAACTGGAACGTCAACTCCAGCAGGCGGGCCGGCCCGGTGACCTGGGTCCAAATGAATTTGTTGCTCTGCAGATAGTTCTTGGCCTGCTCTCGATGTCGGTGGTGATTATAGGGGCTTTGATAATTGGACCGGCCACCCGGAGGGGAGTGGGACTTTCAATTGCTTTTGCTGCTATAAGCGGAGTGGCTAGTTATGTTATTCCCAAGTTTTACCTGGCCAAGCTGGTTACCTCCCGCCAGACCGAGGTGAGGCTTTCCCTGCCCTATGCGATTGATTTGCTGGTAGTTTCCGCCGAAGCGGGCCTTGGCTTTGAAATGGCCCTGAAACGGGTGGTGGATAAGATGAGTGGAACCCTGGCCGATGAGTTTCAGCGGGTCACGGAAGAAATTAAGCTGGGAACCCCCCGCAAAAAATCGATGCAGAACATGGTTGAACGGGTGGAAGTGGATGAATTGCGAAGTTTCGTCTCGGCAGTTAACCAGGCCGAAGAACTGGGGGCCAGTATAAGCGAGGTGCTGCGGATCCAGGCTGACCAGAGGCGGACCAAACGTCGCCAGCAAATTGAAGAGGAAGCCCAGAAA
>CAZKRS010000049.1:0-9776 GCA_964555265.1 uncultured bacterium
GGAGCAGCCCGGAGGGCTGCGAGAATGAGATCATCAGAGACCTTATTTATTTTTCTTTGGTTTGTAACCAGACCCCTGGGAGAGCACATATAATTTAATCTCACGCATTAATTTGATCTTTTGACAACTAAGACAAGGAGCTAACAACTATGAGTTTTGCCGAACAGGTTCGGGAGCAGGCCCGCCGACTTAAGGGACGATTAATACTGCCCGAGGGCAGTGATGAGCGGATGGTTGAAGCCGCCCGTCAAATTGCTTCTCTTAACATAGCGGATGAAATTTATTTACTTGATTGTGATGAGACTTTCAGCGAGCCGGCAATAAAAACTATTGATCCGTCCGGTGATCGGGATTGTGAAGAACTGGCCCACCGACTTTCTAACAATGTGGATGATATTTCTTTACCCGAAGCGGAGAAAATGGTCCGGACCCCCCTCTATTATGGAGCAGGATTAGTGGCCATGAACCGGGCGGATGCAATGGTAGCCGGTGCGGATAACTCAACTGCCGATGTTCTACGGGCGGCTCTTCATCTAATTGGGGTCCGGGAAGGTTCCTCCGTTGTTTCCAGCAGTTTTTTGATGGAACTTGAAGATAAATCTTTTGGGACTGACGGACGGTTGCTTTTTGCCGATCCGGCCGTTATACCTGATCCTACTGCCGAGCAGCTGCCTGATATTGCAGCCGATACGGTTCAAACCTATAAAAATTTAATCGGCGAAGATGAACCCCGGGTTGCTTTTTTGTCTTTTTCTTCCCACGGGAGTGCTGAACACCCTCACGTCGAAAAAATCCGGGAATCCGCACAAAAGTTCAAGCAGAAATTTCCCGCTGTAACAGCTGACGGGGAGCTGCAGGCCGATGCAGCCCTGGTTCCCGCGGTGGCCCAGAAAAAGGTTCCCGACAGCGAGCTTGCCGGCGACGCCAATATCCTCGTCTTTCCCGACCTTGATGCGGCTAATATCGGCTATAAACTCGTCCAGCGCCTGGCCGGCGCCGGGGCTTACGGACCGCTACTCCAGGGCCTGGCCGGTGCGGTAAACGATCTCAGCCGGGGTTGTAGTGTTGATGATATTATCACTGTTAGCGCCATTTCTCTTCTCCAGGGGATGGCGGATTGATTTAAAAGCTATTCACCGGGGATAAGGTTGCTTTTTAAGCCGCCAAAACATATAATCTACCAGTATTTTATCACTTGGTTACTGGCGTGAATTGAAATTGCAGATAGATATAAGCGGTATTTTAAAAGAACCGGGTCGGGATTTGACAGTTGAGAAAGAGATGGCCGTCGATCGGCTCGAACTTGAATCAGAACAGGCGGAACTGGCCGGCCCGCTTTCTTTGAAAATTAACCTTCACCACTCCGGCCGGGGTTTGTTGCGAGCTTCCGGCAGTTACAAGGTTTTATTAACAGTTTATTGCAGTCGCTGCCTGAAGTCTTCACGGAGTCAAATAAACGGAGAAATCAAAGGAGTATTTGTTCCCGCCGGTTACGGTAAAGAAATAGAATATGATGCCGGAGAATACCGGGTAGAATACGAGGAAGAAACTATATCCCTCTGGTCCCTGGTCAGCCAGGATTTGCTGGTTAAAATACCCATGCAACCTCTCTGCCGGGAAGACTGTAAAGGTTTGTGTCCTGAGTGCGGACAGAATTTGAACGAAAAAGATTGCGGGCATTCAACTGAACCGACCACCCGGATGTCTGAACAGCTGCAGGAAATCGAACTTGAAGAAGAAAATTAAATATTTTTAGTTTCTAAATAAAAGCAGGAGGTAGTTAAAATGGCAGTCCCGAAATATAAAAAATCCAAAGCAAAGCAGCGATCCCGACGAGCCGACTGGGCACGTCTTCGCAAGCCGGACCTTGGAAATTGTGATAACTGCGGTTCTGCAGTTCAACCCCACAGGGTATGTATGGAATGTGGTTATTATGATGGCCGCCAGGTTCTTGATATTGGAGAATAGTAGTTTGAAGGGATCAATTTAGATGAAACCATCGGTTGCAATTGACGTGATGGGCGGCGATGACGCCCCGGATACTGTCCTGGAGGGGGTTGAACTTGCTCTGGCGGAGTTTGACCTCCACCTGATTTTAACAGGACCGGAGGAATTAATTTCCTCCCGGCTGGGAGAGAATAAATACGACCGGGGAACTTATGAAATATTGCCGGCGGCGGAAGTTATTGAAATGGATGATGATCCGGTGTCGGCCGTCCGGCGTAAAAAAGATTCTTCCCTCCTCGTTGCAGCCGATGCTGTTGAAGAAGGCAAGGCTGACGCCCTGGTAAGTGCCGGGAATACCGGCGCGGTAATGGCCGGCACTAAATTAAAATGGGGGGTCCGGGAAAAAATAGACCGACCGGCAATTGCAACTATGATTCCCACCCGGACCGGAGATTATACAATCCTGGTTGACGTGGGAGCTAATGTTGATTGTACTTCCCGCCAGCTGGTTGAGTTTGGCCTGATGGGAGCAGTTTATTCGGAAATGGTTCTTGGGAAAAGCCAACCTTCGATCGGAATTTTAAATCTTGGTCATGAAGTGCTGAAAGGCAATGAACTGACCCGGAGCGCTTACGATCTTTTTGAGAAACAACCCCTGAATTTTATAGGGAATGTAGAAGGAGATCACGTTACGGCCGGTTCGGCAGATGTAATTGTCTGTGACGGTTTTGTCGGTAACGTGGCCCTGAAAATTTCTGAGGGTGTGGCTGGATTTATTTATAATTTTTTAAAAGATAAAATAAAAAGCTCCTGGCGGGGAAGGCTGGGCGGGTTGATTCTAAAACCCGTTTTTGATGCTCTGGAAGAAACCATAGATCCCTGCGAGGTGGGGGGAGCACCTTTGCTGGGGTTGAATCACGGTTGTATTATTGCCCACGGTAGCAGTACGGCGAAAGCGATAAAAAATGCCATCCACAGGGCGCAACTTTTCGTGGGTAGCGATTGTAATAATCTTATTGGAGAACGGATAAAAAATCTAAATGTAATGGAGAATAATAATGAATCATAATCCGGTAATAACCGGGAGCGGTTCTTACGTCCCGGAGGAAATTATGACAAACAAAGATCTGGAAAAAAAGGTAGATACCTCTGACGAGTGGATCCGTACCCGCAGCGGTATTGAGGAGCGGAGGATTGCCGCAGACGACCAGGCAGCCTCCGATTTAGGCGCGGAAGCCGCCCGGGCGGCCCTGGAGGATGCGGAAATCACACCTGACGCCATTGATTTAATTATTGTGGCCACCTGTACGCCGGACATGGCCTTCCCCTCGACCGGTTGCCGGTTGCAGGAAAAAATAGGGATTACTTCAGCAGCTGCAATGGATGTTTCCGCCGCCTGCAGCGGGTTTATTTATGCTCTCTCGCTGGCCCACAGCCAGGTAATGGCGGGAGTCGCGGAGAATGTTCTCGTTGTAGCTTCGGAAGTTCTGTCCCGCTATCTGAACTGGAAAGATCGTACCACTTGCGTTTTATTCGGCGATGGAGCTGGAGCGGTGGTGGTCAGTAACCGCCCGGGTATCGAAACCGGTTCCATTGACTCGCTCTATATTAAAGCGGCCGGGGAATACGGAGATATCCTTACCCTGCCCGCCGGGGGGTCCGAACGGACTTTTAAACCCGATGCTCCGGCTGAAACCCGCCAGCTTCTGGCGATGGATGGTCGGGCCGTCTATAAGGTGGCGGTCCGGAAGATGCGTTCGGCTGCTCTCAGAGCTGTTCGCCGTGCGGATATTTCTCCTGATGATATAGACTGGGTTATCTGTCACCAGGCGAACCTGCGAATAATTGATGCGGTTCGTTCCCGGCTGGAACAGCCGGAGGAAAAAATGATCGTTAATCTTCAAAAATATGGAAATACTTCGGCGGCTTCAATACCACTGGCTCTCGATGAAGCCCGGAAAGAAAAACGAATTAAACCGGGAGATAAACTGCTGTTTGTTGCTTTTGGTGGAGGATTAACCTGGGGCGCCAGCGTGGTAACGATGCCTGCTGAGAAGTAAAAACGTGATATATTTTCCTGTTGTGCGTGAACTTGAGTTATCTTGTTTTTTAAATACATTTGAGTTCCCTCGCGAAAAACTCCTCCCCCCGGGTTTCCTCTGGATGCGGAGGATTCAGGCGAGGGGATAGGGTGTTTTAAAGCATTCGTGAGGAAAGAAATACTTTTTTAGACAACACTTATATTTTTAATTTAAAGGAATGGTTGAAAGATGAAAATAGCTGCTCTGTTCCCCGGCCAGGGGTCCCAGGAAGTGGGGATGGGAACTGATTTTTTGACCGGTGAGGATAAAGAATGGTTTGGTAAGGTTGATGATCAACTTTCTTTTTCCCTGCTTGACCTGGTGGAAAACGGTCCCCCTGAAAAACTGCAGAGGACCCTTTACACGCAGCCGGCCCTGTTTACGGTTTCCCATTTAATATACCGTCATATCAGCCGTAATTTTTCTGATTTTAATTTTTACGCCGGTCACAGTCTTGGTGAATATAACGCCCTGGTTGCCGGGGGCTGGGTTGACTTTGAAGAACTGCTCCCGGTGGTTGTTGCCCGGGGCGAAGCCATGGATGAGCAGGCAGAACAGACGGACGGCTCGATGGCCGCGGTTCTTAAAATGGAAAGGGAACCCCTGGAAGAATTCTGCCGGCAGATCAGTGCCGATGATTCTATCGAGGGAACTGTGGAGGTTGCTCTTTTTAATTCTCCCGGCCAGTCGGTGGTGTCCGGTTCAAGTGAAGCCATCGAGGCCGCAGTTGAACGGGCCCGGGAGGCCGGTGCTCTCAAAGCGGTCAGCCTTGATGTTTCCGGTCCCTGGCACAGCCGCTACATGCAGCCGGTCCAGGATCAACTGGAGAAAGTCCTGAGTGATGTTACCTGGAAAGAGGGCAATGCTTACCTGCCAAACACAACCGGCAAGTTGATGAAAAACGGTTCTCCAACCCGGTTTTTGGTCGAACAGCTGGTGCAGCCGGTAGACTGGGTGGGGACACTGCAAACGCTTTTTGAAGCCGGTTGCAAGCATTTTGTAGAGATTGGGCCCGGGCAGGTTATCTCCGGGCTTGTAAAAAGAACAGCTCGTAAATATGATATTGAACCTGAAATTTATCAGACTGATAACCTGGAACAAACAGAAAAAACTGTGGAGGCGATCCAGAAATGCCGCCGATAGGTAAACAAAATGTCATTGTTACCGGAGGAGCCCGGGGGATTGGCCGGGCGATTGTTGAAAAGTTTGTTACTGCCGGGGCGAACGTTGGGATTCTTGACCTTCAGCAAGAGGCTATCGCCGAAGCAATCGAAGATATAAATTCTTCGCTGGGTCCGGCGGGAGAGTTAAGCGCTATTGAAGCTGACGTTTCAGATCCTGACTCAACCGAGGAGGCTATCGGGGAGTGGATAGATAAAAACGATGGTATCCACACTCTTGTGAATAATGCCGGGATTACCAGTGACGGACTGCTGATTCGACAGAAAGAGTCGGACTGGAAATCAGTTCTTGATGTAAATTTGGATGGAGCCTATCACTGCACCCAGGCTGTGCTCAGGCCGATGATGCGTGGTCGATGGGGTCGAATTATCATGATTTCTTCCGTAATCGGACTGCGGGGCAACGCCGGGCAGACTAATTATGCCGCTTCGAAAGCGGGGTTGATTGGCCTGGCTAAATCTGTCGCCCAGGAGCTTGGTTCCCGCTCCATAACCTGCAACGCAGTCGCCCCCGGGTTCATAAAAACGAAAATGACCGAAGAACTTAACGATGATATGATTGAAGAGGTAATAGAAAATACTCCCGCTGACCGGCTGGGCGAACCGAAAGAAGTAGCTGATTGTGTCGCTTTTCTAGCCGGCGAAGAGTCTTCCTACATAACCGGGGAAGTCATCAGGGTTGATGGCGGTATGGCCATGTAGTTTTTTATTTGAATTTTTGAATCTTTTAGTAAAATATGTAGTTCACGTTGAATTAACAAATTAACTAATTAGTGAGTGTTTTTTTAATTTTATTGGAGGTGCGTGTATTATGTCAGTAAAAGATGAAGTTGTGGCTATTATTGAGGACCAGCTTGGAGTGGATGAAGCACAAATCACGGAAGATGCTTATTTTACGGAAGATCTGGGCGCTGATTCTTTGGATCTTGCTGAACTGGTGATGGCTTTTGAGGAAGATTTTGACATTGAGATTTCTGATGAAGCCGCCGAACAGATCAGCACTGTTGGAGAAGCTGTTGAACAGATTGAAGCCGCACAGTAACAGCGGCAACCAGAGCAGGGAAAGGAATTTGTTATGTCAGAAAGGGAAATAGTAGTCACCGGCATGGGGGCGCTTGCTCCCAACGGACTCGGCCTTGACAATTTCTGGGAAGGTATCACCGAGGGGCGCAGTGGTGTCTCGAAGCTGGATCGTTTTGATACCGAGGATTATTCCTCAAAGATTGCAGCAACTATTGATAACTATGATGCTTCTGAATATTTTGGCCGCAAGGAACAGCGCCGGCTGGATACTTTTGTCCAGTATGGACTGGTTGCTGCCGAGGAAGCTGTTGCTGATGCTGGATTTGATCCGGAAGACCCGGAATTTGATTCCGAACGAGCCGGGGTTATTATCGGTTCGGGTATCGGTGGTATCGGAACCATCGAAAAACAGCACAAAAGGTTGCTGAAGCGGGGAGCAAATCGGATTTCTCCTTACCTTATTCCCAAGCTCCTTATTGATATAGTTGCCGGCCAGGTGGCAATTAAGTTTGGCTGTGAAGGTCCCAACCAGGCCGTTGTTACCGCCTGCGCCACCGGGGCCCATTCTATTGGTGATGCTCTTCGAATGCTGAAAAATGAGGAAGCCGATCTGATGTTTGCCGGTGGTTCGGAAGCTGGCATAACCCCGCTTGGGTTTGGTGGTTTCTGTGCTATCAAAGCTCTTTCTACCCGGAACGATGAACCGGAAAAAGCATCGCGACCTTTTGATAAGGACCGGGATGGTTTTGTGATGGGGGAGGGAGCTGGCGTGCTTATCATGGAAACCCGAGAACATGCTGAAGCTCGCGGTGCGGATATTTACGCTACTGTGGCCGGATTCGGGCAGAGCTGCGACGCACATCATATTACCGCCCCCGATCCCGACGGTAAAGGGGCTATCAAGTGTATGAGTAATGTCCTGAAGGATGCCGGTCTTGAAGCCGAGGATGTCCAGTATGTTAACGCCCATGGAACATCTACACCGTTTAACGATAAATCCGAGACGAAAGCTATCCGGGAAGTTTTTGGAGACCATGCCGATAATCTGCTGGTGAGCTCCATTAAATCAACTACCGGCCATCTTCTCGGTGCTGCCGGTGCCGTGGAGTCTATTGCCTGTATAAAAGCGATTAAGACGGGTATTGTTCCGCCGACGATGAACTATGAAAATCCCGACCCCGAATGTGATCTGTATTACGTCCCCAACGAGAAAGAAAAGGCGGACGTTCGGGTTGCCGTGACCAATAACTTTGGTTTCGGCGGTCATAACGCCTCGCTTATTTTTACTGAAACCCGGTAATTTTAAATGAAGATTACTCATATAATACCGGTTCAAATTTTGGGGATTAGTGTGGAATTGAAGCTTGCTTATCTGGCCCGTGCTTATGTATACGGATGAAGCTGAACTTCTCAAGGCAATTAAAAACGAGTTTGAGCTCCCTGTAGAAAATGCGCCCGATTCTTTTGTGGCAGCTTTTACCCACCGCAGTTATGCCAATGAAGCTGATCTTTCCTATGATAATGAAAGGTTGGAGTTTTTGGGCGATTCTGTACTTGAATTTTTAGTTTGCGAATGGCTTTATCAGAATTTTCCCGATGCTCGTGAGGGACGACTCTCCCGAATTAAAAGTTCCGTCGTTAATACAGGAGCCCTTTCCAGGCTGGCCCATCAGATTAATCTTGATCAGTTTCTCAGGCTTGGCCGGGGGGAAGCCCAGGCCGAGCGGGGGGTGGAAAAAGAACTGGCTGATGCTTTTGAAGCTTTTGTGGCGGCTGTTTATTTAGCCGTTGGGTTTGAAAAGGCCCGGGATTTTATTATGCCCCATATGGAAATAGAAATAGAAAGATTCCTCAGCGAGGGGAGTCAGAACTACAAAGGTCAGTTGCTTGAATATGTCCAGGAAAAGGAAAATGTTCCCCCGGGTTATACGGTTGAAAATGTCGAGGGTCCTGCTCATTCTCCCCTTCATACCGTGGCTGTGGAAATTAAAGGTGAAAAATATGCCAGGGGGAGAGGGACCAGCAAAAAAGAAGCCGAGCAGCAGGCCGCCCGCCGGGCACTCGAAGATTTAAAAGGAAAATCCGATCCGGCGGAGACCGGGTGATACCCTGTGAACCGGGGGAATATACCGGCCGGTTTCTTTTTTATAAATGTGGCAATTATATTTGTTTTGATTATTCCTTCTGAAACAGAAGCAATTGAGATATCTGATTACCTGGGGGAGCAGTGGTACGGAGCTGTATATCACGGCGAATACGCGACCAACCGGATGGTTGAACTTTTGACCGAGTGGAATCCCGATTACATGGATGAGCACCTGGCGGCGGTTGTTCTTGCCAACCGGTTTCATACTACCGGGGATAACTTGCACTGGGAGGTTGAAACCCAGCTTGCCTCGGGTTATGATTCGCCACGCCATTATGAGTTGAATCTCGTTCTGGTTGCTCGCTGGGATCTGTTTCCCTGGGATGATTACCTGGATACAAGTTTTGCGTTTGGGGAGGGACTTTCTTATGCTTCCCGGGTGCCGCCGGACGAGCGGGACCAGGATCCCAATTCAGAATTTTTAAATTACCTGTTAACAGAAATAGCTTTTAAAATCCCCCGCACCCGGCGCTGGGAAGCATTCAGCCGTATTCACCATCGATCAGGTGTAGCCGGAACATTTTCGGGCGTCTGGGGCGGCTCAAACGTAGTCGCTTACGGCCTCCGCTACGAGTTTTAAACAACACAAACATATTCCTGCCCCGGGCCGTAAGCCTAAGGGAAACAGGTTCAAGACCTGAAAGGCCGACATAAAAACAGCCCAGGGTGTAAACCCTGGGTTACTGGATGTATCATATATTTTTAAGGCCTACAGGGCCGACATAACAGGTTTACAAATAGAGCTGTAAATAAATCTAATTTTTTTATTAAATCCCGGAGGTAAATAAATGGAAGTTGTTTTTTCTAATCGATCGTCTCTGCAGGGCCGGTTGCGGGTCCCCGGCTCAAAATCCTACACCCACCGGGCTTATTTAACCGCCGCCCTCCTGGATGGGGGAGAAATTTCTCATCCCCTTGAATCTGACGATACCCGGGCAACCCGGCTCTGTCTACCCGGTTTTAATTGTGAATTTAGCGCCACTGGATCCGGACTTAAAATTCAGAAGACCGCTGGTGATTTGATCCGGACCGACAGGTTCCTGGCCGGTGAAAGCGGCACGCTTCTCCGTTTTTTGCTTCCGGTGTGCACGGTGGGGAGCGGGCCGGACGAAGTTACTATCTCCGGGAGGGGTAGTCTGAAGAAACGTTCGAATAAAGTTATTATCGATTCAATTCGGGAAAACGGTTTCCAGATCCGGGCCACCGGCGAAGAGGCTACCGTCCCGATTACCTGCTATCCCGGCCAAAAATTGCCCCAAACTCCGGTCCGGGTTGACGCCAGCACCACCAGTCAGTTGCTTTCTGGCTGGCTTTTAGCCCTGGCAGCTGCCGGAGGCGGGGAAGCGGAGGTGAAAGACCGGCTGGTCAGCGGCCCTTACGTGGATATGACGGTGGAGG
>CAZKRS010000050.1:0-9474 GCA_964555265.1 uncultured bacterium
GAGTGGGTGAACCCGGCTGGGGAAAACCTCATCTCAAAGGCTGGAATATCAGCTCGTTTTCACCTTATGCCGGCCAGAACCAGTTTTTTCAACTCCAGGAAGATTTCACCCACAGTTTTGAACCCCTGACTTTATATGAAGAAGATCGGCCGGAGGATCCTGGTTTAAACAGCCTTGAGGTAAACAGTATTGATCTGACAGAACTGCTTCCGGAAATTACATTTAACATCGATTACCGCAGTGACCACGGCCAGAAAATGGTTGTTATAGCTGAAATAGGCACTGAAGAACAGGTGGACGCAATAGAACGCTGGGGAGATTTCTTCGGTTTTGTTCTATTGACTGAGCCGCAGTTAACCGCTGATATGGGCCTGACGTTGAGAATTGAGAGAGAAATAAAAGACCTTGAAAAAACCCTGGCCGAATCTTTTGCTTCTGCCACTCATGTTGCTTTCCGTCTTTATAGTTTTGACGAGTTTGATTCTCCGGTGATGGAACCTCCCGATCCGGTAAACGAGTGGATTTTTAAACTTGACGATCTGAATCTGGTGGAATGATTCTTTTGGGATTATATTGTACGGGTTAGATTAATAAAATTTAAACGTTGGGAGCGATAATTATGACAGAAATTGATTACGATAAACTGGTTCGAGACCGGATCCCGGAAATTATTGAAGCCTCCGGTAAGCAGTGCTCCACCCACCGGGTTTCAAACAGTGCGGAAAAAACAGAATACCTGGTTAAAAAAATAGAGGAGGAGCTGGAAGAATATCAAGAATCGGCTAATAAAGAGGAACTGGCCGATCTTCTGGAGGCTTTTTACAGTCTGCTGGAAATGGAAAATTTAGACCTCGATGATCTGGAGAGAATCCGCATCAAGAAAAAAGAGAAAAGGGGCGGTTTTGAGAAAGGGATAATCCTTGAACAGGTAAAAGAAAAATAAACGATCCCGGCCAGTCAGGTGCTTTGTTTTTATTTATAACTTGAGATTTTGAACTGTAAATATATGACTGATTTATTGTTTCCTCCCTCACATTTTTGCCGGCAAATGTTAAAATAGATTCAAAAATCCAGGCAGGAAAGGCGTTAAAATATGAGCGAGAAAAAAACCATTCCCGTTGATGAAGCGGTGGGAGAAGTTCTGCTCCAGGATATAACCCGGATAGTTCCCGGCCAGCAAAAAGGTCCGGCCTTTGAAAAAGGACATATAATCAGGGAAGAAGATGTTCCTGTTTTGAAAGACCTGGGCAAAGAAAACATATATGTTTTTGAGTATGGAGAGGATCAATACCATGAGGAAGAAGCCGGTGAGCTTTTCAAACAGTTTGCCGGCAAAAATGTCCAAACCACCGGTCCCTCCGAGGGAAAGGTGGTCTTTAAATCTCGGCTGGAGGGGCTGGTAGAAATTGATAAAAATATTGTGGATCTTGTTAATGAAATCGAAAATATTGTTTTTACCACCATCCACTCCGACCAGCCCGTGATCGAAAAAGAGGAACTGGCAGGAATAAGAATTATACCGCTGGTTATGGATAAAAAACCGGTGGATGAGATTATAAAGCGCGTAGAATCACCTCCGGTAAGGGTTCTTCCGTTCACCCGGAAGAATGTGGGCCTGGTGGTTACTGGCAGTGAGGTTGCCAGCGGACGGATAGAGGACGAATTTAAACCTGTAATTACCGAGAAGATAAACAGCTACAACAGCACCGTTGAGGAGTATGAAATAGTTGGTGATGATCCCGGAAAAATAACGGGGGAGATTGAACGGATGGTAGCTGCGGGCTGTGATTTTATAATCCTCACCGGTGGAATGTCGGTTGACCCCGACGATAGAACTTCAGAAGCAATCCGCAACGCCGGGGTTGAGGTTGTTTCCTACGGTGCCCCTGTTCTGCCCGGTAACATGTTTATGGTCGGCTACAAAAATGAAATTCCCGTATTTGGAGTTCCCGCCTGCGCAATTTTTTACGAAATTACCGCCCTGGACCTCTTTTTACCCTACGTTTTCGCCGGTCGGAAGATTACTCAAGAAAAAATAAATAAAAAAGGTTACGGGGGTTACTGCCGGCACTGTCCCAACTGCAGTTTCCCTTCCTGTGAATTTGGCAAACGATAAGGAGAGGCTAAACTCCATGTCTGAAGCTCATACCCACAGGACAGTTAGTGGTAAGCTTATTTTCTCAATAATCCTTAATTTATTAATTACCGTTGTTCAGGTTGTTGGAGGGTTGTTTTCCGGCAGCCTGTCTTTGCTTTCCGATGCTCTGCATAATTTTATTGATACTTTTGCCCTGGTAACCAGTTATATTGCTCACAAGCTCTCAATCCTGGAACATACACCCGGGAAAACCTATGGTTATAGAAGAGCGGAAATACTGGTGGCTCTTTTCAATGCCATGTTTTTAATAGTTGCTTCTATTTTCCTGTTTAAAGAGGCGCTCGAACGGCTTATTAACCCCGTGCCGGTAAACAGCGGCCTGGTTCTTATCGTTGGTTTTATAGGTCTGGCGGCTAATTCTATCAGCGCCCTTTTGCTGCATACTCATACCCATGACAATCTTAACGTAAAATCTGCATTTGTTCATCTTTTTGCGGATGCTCTGGTTTCGGTGGCTGTTATCCTGGGTGCTGTTGTTATCCACTTCTGGGGTATATACAGGGTGGATCCCATTCTGACGGTTTTGATTGGTTTATATATAATTAAAGAGGGGTATCAAATAGTTAAGGATGCTGTTAATATTTTGATGCAGCATGCCCCCGAGCAGGTTGACCTTGAGCAAATAAAAAAAGATATCGAAGAGCTGAAGAAAGTTGATAATTTGCACCATGTTCATACCTGGTCGATTACTGAAAACGAGATTCATTTTGAGGCTCATGTGAGCACCTGCGAGGATTTTAAATTAAGCGAGATCAGGGAACTCGAAAAGAAAATTACGAAAATACTGGAGGAAAACCATAAAATTCATCATTCGACCATTCAATTTGAATACAAAAGTTGCGATGATCTCTCTTTCATAAAAAAACGGCCGGATAAATAAAATTGGCGTAATCCTGTTCGCAGGAATGGAAAATAATCTGATCAATGTATAAAGAGGTTTATGGAACAAGTAAGTTTGCCCGATAATATTGCAGCTTTCCAGCCCGGATTACGCAGGTGTGGCGAAAGCAGCAGACGAAATAACTCAAAGTAAAGAGTACAGGGTGATATTTTATGCGGTTGATTCAGGCTACTCTGGTCCAGGAAGATGTGGGGCCGCTTACAAAATGGCTTGAGGGGGAAGAAATGGATTATGTGCTTCTGCCCGAGGAGAAGGAAAAATACAGCCATCTATTGATGGTTCCCGTGGAGGACGGGCGGGTTGAGGAGGTGCTGGGAAAGCTGAAGGGAATGGGGGTAGAACAGGAGGGATATCTGACGGTTTCCGATATTGAGGTTGTGGTTTCGAACAAAATTGAAAATCAGCGCGAGGAGTCTGAAGCCGATGAACAGCAGAGAATTTCCCGCGAAGAGATAGTTGAGAGTGCTCACTCGCTTTCCCGCAGTAAAATTAATTATTTTTTATTTACCCTTCTTAGTGCTGTCGTGGCCACGGCCGGCCTGCTGATGGACAGTGCTTCTGTAGTTGTCGGAAGCATGGTGATTGCCCCCTTGATCGGTCCGGCTATGACCTCCAGTGTCGGCAGCGTGGTTAAAGACGACGAACTGTTCAGGAAAGGTGTTTTCATGCAGTTATTAGGGCTGCTGGCGGCTATCGGCGGCTCGGCAATTTTTGCCCTGTTAATGCGATTTATTACTGCTCCCCGGCTTGATTTGATATTGATTGGCCAGATCGCCGAACGTGTTCATCCCGGCCTATTATCGCTGGCGGTTGCCCTGGCAGCCGGGGTGGCAGGAGCGCTTTCTTTAACCTCTGGCGCCAGCGCCGCCCTGGTTGGAGTTATGATTGCGGTCGCTTTAATCCCCCCGGCGGCTACTGTGGGGCTGGGAATTGCTTATCTTGAATTTATAATTGCTCTCAGCGCTTTTACGCTGGTGGCTGTGAACATGCTGTCAATTAACCTGGCGGCCCTTGTCACCCTGTGGATAAAGGGATATCGGCCCGATAAATTTTACAAGAAAAAACAGGCTTACGGGCTTACTTACCGGAGAGGAGTTTTTCTGCTTGGAACGATCTTTATATTGAGTCTTTTTCTGACAGTAACTACTGTCCAGGAAAGAACACACGGCCTGATCCAGGAACAAATTTTAACCGTAGCCCGGGAGAATGAGCTGGAGGTTGTCAATTACCGGGTGGAGTTCGAAATGAGCTGGCTGTTCCGTCGTCCCGCGGCAATGACGCTTGTCGTGGAGGATTTCACGCCCGCCCACAGGGAAGCGATGAGTCGATTTTTAGCTGAGGAGGAAATAGATATTGAACTGCAGTTTATAACTCAGCCGGTCCAGAAAATAAAAAATTAAAGTTTCGTATTTTCGAAATTTCGAAAATTCGAAATTTAGAAAGTTCGCAGGTGGTTTTTTATGTGTGAAGAGGTTAGGAAATATCTTGAAGAAAACGACAGATTTGCGGAGCTTGCGGGGGTGGAGGTAATTGATTCGGGAAGAGGATGGGCCGAGGCAAAGCTAAAGCTGGGGCCGGAACATCTGAACAGCCTGGGGACAGTTCACGGCGGAGCTATTTTTACGCTTGCCGACGTGACCTTTGCCGCGGCCACTCATGTGGACGGCCGCCAGGCACCGGGGATCCACGTTAGTGTTAATTATTTCAAGTCGATTAGCGAGGGGACCCTGTATGCCAGGGCCGAAAAAGTCCACGGCCATCCGAAGCTGTCCACCTATCGGGTAAAAATTAAAAATGAAGCGGGGGAGCTTATTGCCGATTTTGAGGGGACGGCTTACCGGCTAAGGAAAAAATATCCGCCGGAGGATTGATATTTTTTGTTTTGGAAGGCTGGACCGGTAAATATATACCTGCCGGAGGGGGTATATTGGGGTTTGGAAGCCTTGGGCGGAGAAAAATGCTTGCTATAATTGAAACAGTGGGAGTTAAGTTTTAAGACTATTTAAAAATGGAGCTGAAGAGCCATGGTTGCTGTGTCGGAAGCTGGAGAGGTCTTCAAATGTGAAATTTGCGGGAATGTTGTCGAGGTGAAAGAAGCTGGAGGCGGCGAGCTGGTTTGCTGCGGCCAGGCCATGCACCAGGTATAGTTTGTTTTCCAATTCATGGGCAAGTTTTGATAATTACCGGCCGTGATTCCAATCTTTTTTTAAGAGTCATTTTAAAAAATAATTTTATTCATTTCATTTAAGGCGGGAACAAATTGGAACCGGAAGAGTTTAAAGAAAAATACGATCACTTACCAGAGGAACTGGTCGACCGGACCCTGGAGGAATCTGAATCTATAAATGAGGCTGAAGAGCTGCTGAAGCCGGCTGTGCTTGTTCTTAACGGGAAAATATTCCGGTCTTCCAGTGACCCGGTGGTTTTCTTTCAAATTAACTGGAATCTGGAAAACCTTGAAGAGGCTGAAATACTGGGAGTAGCGGTAAGCCCGAGGGTTGAGGAGATTGACCTGGAAGAAAATCCTGAACCTTTCCGAAACGAACTGGTTAAACTGCTCAACTCCGATTTGCGGTTGGATCGGTTGACCGAAGAAATAAATGAACTGTTAAAATCGAAGATCAAAGTCACTTCTGGAGAACTGGTTGAATTTCTGGAAGAATCCGAATGGGAACAGGTTAAAGAAAAAGTCCAAAAGATCATACTGAAGCAACCGGAATTTGAAAACCGGGAGCTGGAGATATATTCTCAGCATCTGCTTAAAATACAGGTGGATCAGAAACCGGAGGAAGAAGAGGAGGAGGAAGGTGAGGATCAGGTTGACTTCAGGTGCGGGACTGAAGTCAGTCCGACCAAAGGAGTTTCCCTTGATAATCTTTCGCCCGGAGATATTATTTTTGTCGAGATTATGGAGTCTCCCAGTAACCGTTTTGAGCAGAAAGTTATTTCTCTGCTGGAAAATTCTCGGGATGAAGAAACCGGGATGCTCCCGGGGAAGATTATTTCAATATCTGAAAAAGGTGAAGGGACCCTGAAAATCAGGGTTAAGTTTGGTGAAAATGTTACAGGCACTCTTGAATGTGGATCCAACATTAATATTCTTTGTCCGGAATCCACGAGACGTAAGAAAGCTTCCCGCCCTGCCGGCACAGATGACCTGGACATAGCGGATTTCCTTTCTGATTACGGAATTTTGATTCTTTTTATCCTGGCCGGTTTATTGCTGATTTCAATTTTAATAATATTATTGCTCTAAATTGCGGTCAGATAGCTTTGAATAGCCCGGGGAGAGTAGCGGGCCAGATTGGCTTACCCACCCTTCCGTAAATGATTTTATTTTCCCATCCGGGGAGAGCCGGCGCTTATTGCTGATATAACTGCCAGGGTAAGCTAAAATAAATAGTTGATTTAATTTTTATAGGGGAGGAAAAGTTGATGAAGACGGCGGTATTTACAGAAGTTGGCGAGTTATGGCAGCAGAAGTACCTTGCTGAGAAACTTGGCGAGAACGAATTTGAACTTAAATTTTTTAATGAACCGGTGGCCGGTGTGCCAGCGGCACTCAAAGAGAAAGCGGATATACTGTCGGTGTTTATCCGTTCCAACTGCGGCGAAGAGGAGCTTGAAAAGTGGGCTGAGCTTGATTACATAGCTACCCGTTCGACCGGTTTTGATCATATTGAACTTGATTACTGCCGGAGAAACAAAATTGAGGTTTCTAACGTTCCCACTTATGGCGACAACACCGTCGCCGAGCATACTTTTGCTCTTATCCTCAGTCTCTCCCGTAAATTGTATCAGGCCGTCCAGTGCACCCGGAACGGTGATTACAGTGATTGCGACGATTTGCGTGGTTTTGACCTCCGGGGGAAAACGCTGGGTGTAATTGGGGCCGGAAACATCGGAAAGCATGTGATCAAAATGGCGCGGGGCTTCGGAATGGAGGTCCTGGCTTTTGACGTTAACCGGGACCATTTTATTGCCGATTTGCTGGGATTTGAATATGTAAAGTTGGATGAAATTTTTACCGCCGCCGAGATAATTTCCCTGCACTGTCCTTTAAATGATGCGACGCGCCATATCCTTGACCGGGAAGAGTTTAAAAAATGTCGCGACGGCGTACTCATTATTAACACCTCCCGGGGGGAGCTTATCAATACTGAAGCTCTTCTTGAAGCCCTGGATAGTGATAAAGTGGCCGGCGCCGGGCTGGACGTGGTCGAGGGGGAGGAGCTTATCCTTGAGGAGCCGCGCCTGAACGAGAAGGATTTTCCGCGTGAACAGCTGGAACAGCTTATTCAAAATAATCGTCTGGTCAAGCGAGATGATGTCGTTTTCACGCCCCATATGGCCTATAACAGCCGGGAGGCAATTGAGCGTATACTTGCCACAACCGCTGCTAACATCCGTTCCTATCTTGAAGGTTCACCCGCAAATACTGTCGGGTAACTGGCTGCCTAAACCAAGTTTTAATCTTTCAACTTTTAGCTTTAGACTGTATCATTGTCGAAAGGGAGTGAGAAATTTTGAACAGTATAATTAATTATCTTTACCGGGACAGATCCGATTGCAAAATTTATCCCGAGAGTGACGTAATTGTCCGCGGGGAGCTTTCCCGGGAGGATTTCGGGGAGTCCCTGCACGGGGAGAAGTTGTTTATTCCCCACGATATTGGTCTGCCCGAACTGCAGGCCCAGCTGGCGGGTTACCCGAACGTCGACGTTCATATATGGCATCAGCTTGATGAAATCAAGCCCACCGAAGAAACACCTACCGTGGAGATTACCGCCGGAGAAATTAAATCCCGCCTGGATAAAATAAAGGAAGAAGGCTGGAATGACTCCGCTGCCTGCAAACGACAGGAATTTATAAAAAGCATCTGGAGATGAATATAAAGTAATGAGAAAAATAGCTGTGTTGATATTAAAGATAAAATCCGGCAGAAGAAACCATTTTTGGCCTGATTTTTATGAAGTCCTTTGAAACGGAAATCAAATCTTTTTTACAGGCCAGAGAGATTAATTATACTTCCCGAACCGATTCCTTTAATAAGTTAGATTTTGAGATTGAACATTCTGACGCCATGAAACAGTTTTATTTTGATGCTAAAGAAAAAAGACAGAAATATCGCACGGACAATTGGCCGACTAACCTCGAGGAAAAATATTTTTTTATATTTGATGACCTGGCCTGCAGGAAAGCCCTCGCTTATGCGCCGGACTCTGCCTTTTTAGTAAGAGACTCTTCCAGAGAGGTTTCTTATTATTTATTTACTATTGTTGATATTTTACTGATGCCCAAAACAAGGGTAAATAGAACAATCCATAAAGAGAATAAAAAATTCAAAGGGAAATGGTTGATTGATTTACGAAATGGTCAAAAAGCGACTGAACTGGAAGAGTTGTTTGAAATGATTGATGAATACCTGGCAAACAAAAAAGAGATATTTACCGGAGTGATACCCTGTTATGGAAACTATGAAGGGGAGAGCATTGAGGGTGGGGGGATTACCCGGCGACCAAAACACTGGAAAGAAGACTGGGAAAGTACCCGTTAAATCTTTTGGTTTTTTGCCGGCGGAAAGGTTCAGGTTGGCCGGGTTGTTTGTTCTTCGTAATGGAGGATTTTTTTCAGGACTATATGGCCGGTAAGACCGGCGGTGATGAAACCGGCAGAGATGGCTGCAAAAATACCGGGAGGACCAAAAACAAAGGAGAGAAGGTAGGCAAGGGGGATGCAGACTACAAACATCTCTTCAAAAGAAAGGGCCGCGGCCACAAAGGGCCGCTTGAGGACGTTCAGACCGTTGGAGGTAATAAGCATCACGCCGTGGAAACCATAAAAGAGAGGAACGATCCGCAGATAGGAGACAAGGGTGGTCACATAATCGGGATCATCGTTAAAAAGAAGGGCGATCGGGCGGGCAAAAACAAAGACCAGCGCTCCGAAAGCCAGGCTCCAGCCGATCGAAAATAGTTTGCTGGCCCGCACGCCCCGCCGGATGCGGGAAAACAGCTGTGCTCCCCTGTTCTGGCCGACAAAAGGAGCTGCCACGGAAGCAACCGCAATAATCACGGTCATGCCCATGAACTCTACCCTGGTGGCAACGCCGTAGGCGGCCACCGCCTCGGGACCGTAATGGGAGAGCAGCCGGGTGATAATTCCCGAGGCCAGGGGAAGAATCATCTTGGAGACGGCCGTGGGGATACCGATGTGCAGGATCGCTCCCCATGAACGCAGGAGCTCTTTCACGGTGGAAGCGGGGCCGGGGATCATATTTTCCCTGACCCCCAGGACGTAAAGAGCAATCAGGAAAGAAACAGCCCGGGAAATAACGGTGGCCAGGGCGGCGCCGGCAATGCCCAGCCGGGGAAAAGGACCGATTCCGAAGATAAGCAAAGGATCGAGGATAATA